>JABFVJ010000115.1 GCA_013362835.1 Nonomuraea sp.
GTGAAGCTGTCCCCTAGGGCGACGTAGGAGGTGATTCGTCCCATGACCGGATAGTTTGCCAAGGATCGATTCCCTACGCGACCGTAACCCCGGCTACCGCCCATCGGCCGCCATCTGTTACTGGTTAGGACATGAGACGCGTGCGGCTCCGGCGGAACATCCCCGTGCCGATGCCCGACGGCGTGACGCTGCTGGCCGACCACTACGCCCCGCCCCACGGCCGGCCGGCCCCGGCCGTGCTGATCCGCTCCCCCTACGGCAGGCGCGGCCTGCTCGGCTGGGTGTACGGCCGGGGCTTCGCCCGCCACGGCTTCCACGTGCTGATCCAGAGCTGCCGGGGCGGCTTCGGCTCGGGCGGCAGCCTCGACCCGCTCGGCGACGAGCACGACGACGGCCTCGCCACGGTCGCCTGGCTGCGCGAGCAGCCCTGGTACGGCGGCTCGTTCGCGATGTTCGGCCCCTCCTACCTCGGCTACACCCAGTGGGCGATCGCCGCCGACGCCGGGCCCGACCTCAAGGCCATGGCCACCCAGATCACCGCCTCCCAGTTCAGGGACGCCGCGTACGTGGGCGGCGCGTTCGCGCTGGAGTCGGCGCTGAGCTGGACCACGCTGACCGACACGATGTCGCGGCGCTTCGTCGGCGGCGCCGCGATGCTGATCGCGCCCCGGGCCACCCGCAGGGCCGTGCTGTCGGGGCGGCCGGTGGCCGAGCTCGACCTGGCCACGGCGGGACGGCCGCTGCGGTTCTTCCGCGACCTGCTGACGCATCACGCCGACCCGGCCGCGCCGTACTGGGACAAGCGCGACTTCTCCCCCAGGGTGGGCGAGGTGGAGGCGGCGGTCACCATGCTCGGCGGCTGGTACGACGTCTTCCTGCCCTGGCAGCTCAAGGACTACGCCGCGATGCGCGCGGCCGGACGGCGGCCCTACCTGACGATCGGGCCCTGGTACCACGTGGACTCGCGTCACGGGCGGCCCTCGATGGCCGAGGCGCTGGCCTGGTTCCGCGCCCACCTGCTGGGCGACCGGTCGGGGCTGCGGCCCGATCCCGAGCGGCTGAACGTGACCGGCGCGGGCGAGTGGCGCGACTACCCCGACTGGCCGGTGCCGGGGACGCGCGAGCAGCGCTGGCACCTGCGGCCCGGCGGCGGGCTGGGCCCCGAGGCGCCGGAGGAGGCCGGGAGCGACCCCTCACCGCCCTGGACGCCGGCCCCCGGCGCCCCGAGTGACCGGTTCCGCTACCACCCCGCCCATCCGACGCCGGTGATCGGCGGCCCGGTGCTGCTGGCCGACTCCAGGCCGCGCGACCAGCGGCGGCTGGAGGCGCGGCGCGACGTGCTGGTCTACAGCTCGCCGCCGCTGGAGTCGGACGTGGAGATGATCGGCCCGGTCCACGCCGACCTGTACGTACGATCCAGCACCCCGTACGTGGACGTGGTGGCGCGGGTGTGCGACGTGCACCCCGACGGGCGCTCGTACAACCTCTGCGAGGGGGTGCGCCGGCTGACCGCCGAGGACGGCGACGGCGTACGCCGGGTGCGCGTGGAGTTGTGGCCGATCGGGCACCGGTTCCGGCGCGGCCACCGGATCCGGGTGCACGTGGCGGCGGGCGCGTACCCGACGATCGCCCGTAATCCGGGCACCGGCGAGCCGGTGGGCGCGGCGGGCGGCGCGATGGTGCCCGCCGACGTCGAGGTGTTCCGCTCCCCCGATCGCCCCTCGGCCGTGGTGCTTCCGCTGTGCGCGCCGCGCGGCTGATGTCGCTGGTCCTGCTGCTGCAGGCCAGGGGCGGGATGACGGCGGCCGAGCTGGCCGGGGAGCTGGAGGTGTCGGAGCGCACCGTGCACCGCGACGTGCTGGCGCTGTCGGAGGCGGGCGTGCCGGTGTACGCCGACCGCGGGCGCGGCGGCGGTTACCGGCTGCTCGACGGGTACCGCACCCGGCTGACCGGGCTGGACCGGGCCGAGGCGGAGGCGCTGTTCCTGTCCGGGGTGCCCGCGGCGCTGCGCGAGATGGGGCTGCAGGAGGTGGCGGCGACGGCCAGGCTGAAGGCCGCCGCCGCGCTCTCGCCCACCCTGCGCGACGCGCCCGCGACCGCCGCGCAGCGGTTCCACCTGGACGCCCCCGGCTGGTTCGCCGCCGACGAGCCGCCGCCGCCCGCCCTCGCCCCGCTGGCCAAGGCGGTCTGGAACGACCTGCCGGTCACGCTGGTCTACAAGGACCGGGAGCGGGACCTGGAGCCGTACGGGCTGGTGCTGAAGGCGGGCGCCTGGTATCTGGCGGCCCGCCTGGGCGCCCGGTTCCTGATCTTCCGGGTGGACCGGGTCGGCGACGTCCGGCCGCGCGGGCCGCGCTTCGAGCGGGACACGGACTTCGACCTCGCCGGCTTCTGGGCGGAGCAGGCGGCGGCCTTCACCCGTTCGCTGCTCAGGCAGGTGATCACGCTGCGGCTCAGCCCCGAGGGCCGGCGCATGCTGCGGCACGTCGCCGACCCCGCCGCCGTCGCCGACGCGCTAGCCTCGCTGCGGCCCGACGGGACCGTACGCCTGGCCGTGGAGTCGGTGCAGGTGGCCTACTCGCAGGTGCTGCGGTTCGGCCCGGAGGCCGAGGTGCTCGAACCCGAGGAGCTGCGCGTCATGGTCGCCGCGGCCGCCGCCCGCACGGCCGCGCTCTACGCCGATCAGCGATAGCCCTCCCAGGAGGCGTCGCCGCCCTTCTCCAGGACCTCGGTGATGTACCGCCACACCTGCGGCCTGCTGCCGTCGACGTCGGTGATCCCGTACGCCTCGGCGAGGTCGCCGCTGGTCACCGACCTGCCCGACCAGCGCCGCCGCTCGGGGTCCCGGGCCAGGGCGGCCACGCCGCGGCCCGTGTAGGCGGGGGTCTCGGAGACCATCCAGGCGCTGTCGGCCTTGGCCTCGCGCCAGGTGTCCTCGGTGACGCCGAAGCCTTCCAGCATCGCCTCCGAGCGCAGGAAGCCGGGCGTGACCGCGACGCCGGTTCCGTCGTACGGGCGCAGCTCGTTGGACCAGGCGAACGCCAGGCGGTTGACCGACATCTTGGCCAGGTCGTAGTAGACGTTCTCGCGGTAGCGGGTCTCGTTGAACGACCACGTGCCGTCGGTGACCTCCACGACCAGGCCGCCCTCGTGCCCGATCATCAGCGGGAGCAGGTGACGGGCGCTGACGAGGTGGGTGTCGACGGCCAGGCGCAGCAGGCGCAGGCCCTTGTCCTGGTCGTGCTTCCAGACGGGCGTGTCCCACTCCCACAGGCCGTCGCCGCCCCACACGTCGTTGACCAGCACGTCGAGCCGTCCCTGCTCGCGGCCGACGCGTCCGGCGAGGTCCTGGACCTGGGCGGGGTCCAGGAAGTCGGCCCTGACCGGGATGCCCGTGCCGCCCGCGGCGCTCACCAGCTCGGCGGTCTCCTCGATGGTCTCCGGGCGGTTCATCTCCGAGGGCCGTCCGCGTGTGCTGCGTCCGGCGCAGTAGACCGTCGCACCGGTCGCGCCCAGCGCCACCGCGATGCCTCGTCCCGTTCCGCGGGTCGCGCCCGCCACCACGACAATCATGGCTCGATCGTGGCGCGGATAGAGGACATCTCATGTCATGTTTTTCACGGAATCGCTGTGATAAGTAGTTGATTACCATGAACGCTGAATTCGAGCTCCGCGGGGTCAACCACATCGCGCTGGTCTGCTCGGACATGAAGCAGACCGTCGACTTCTACTCGGGCGTGCTCGGCATGCCGCTGATCAAGACGATCGAGCTGCCCATGGGCTGGGGCCAGCACTTCTTCTTCGACTGCGGCGGCGGCGACGCGCTGGCCTTCTTCTGGTTCCCCGACGCCCCCGACGGGGTGCCCGGCGTGTCCGCGCCGAAGAACCTGCCCGACCGGGGCGAGCTGCTGTCGGCCGTCGGCTCGATGAACCACATCGCCTTCGACGTGCCGCCGGAGCGGATCGAGGAGTACCGCGACCGGCTGGTCGCCAAGGGCGTCGACGTGGGCGTGCTGCTCAACCACGACGACAGCGAGTTCGGGGTCGCGCCGGAGATGCACGACGGCGTGTTCGTCCGGTCGATCTACTTCAAGGACCCCGACGGGATCCTGGTGGAGTTCGCCGCCTGGACGCGGCCGGTCGGGCAGCCGGGCGACGTACGGCACGAGCCGAAGACGGCCGCCGACAGGACCGGGTGATGCCGCGCCTGCGCCGGGTGCCGCGCGAGGAGATGACCGACCCCGTCGTCCGGTTCTTCCACGACCGGCTCTTCGCCGACGGCAGGGAGGGGACCGCGACCGGGTCGCCGGGCGACTGGTGGACGGTGTTCGCGCTCGACCCCAAGATCTTCCGCCACTGCGTCAAGGGCTTCCAGATCTACCGCGAGTCGGCGCTCGACCCGGTGCTGCGCGAGCTGGGGCAGACCAGGGCGGGGTGGGCGCGGCAGAGCCAGTTCGTCTACTCCCAGCACTGCAAGCAGCTGCGGGCGCTCGGCGTGCCGGAGGAGAAGGTACGGGCGGTCGCGCACTGGCAGGTGAGCGAGCACTTCGGCGAGGCGGAACGGGCCGTGCTGGCCTACACCGACGGCCTGGTGCTGGACGGCGGCCGGGTGCACGACGAGGTGTTCGCCGCGCTGCGCGCCCACCTGCCCGACGAGCAGATCCTGGAGCTGACCTACATCGTCTGCCTGTACGAGATGCACGCGACGATGGCGCGGGCGCTGCGGCTGGAGTTCGACGACCGCCCCGACCCGATCGTGGAGGTGCCGGCGCCCGAGGGGTACGGCACCCGCGACATCGCCGACGAGGTGACCGTTCGGCGCGAGTAGCCGACCATTCGCCGATAGGGGTATCTGCGGGCGGCGCCAACGGAACTAACGTGCCGGTAGCGGCGGTTCCCTGCGGTCTCACATGTTGAGCTTTCATCTCGACATATAGGCCAAACCGTAACATCCAGGACATTGGGTTTAATACCTCCGAAAAGCTAACCTCCCTCCATTGACGACATAGTCAGGAGCCGGTCAACCCGCCGCTCCTGGTCCCCAATCGGAGGGTCGATGACTACCGGGGAATCCGGGCGCCCGCGTACCGACCGCAGCCCTTGGAACTGGCTGCTGGTCGTGCCGATCGTGCTCCCGCTGCTCACGTTCCTGTTCAACTCCGACGAGCCGCGCCTGTTCGGCTTCCCGCTCTTCTACTGGCTCCAGCTCGCCTTCATCGTGGTCGGCGTGGCCTGCACGACGATCGTCTACAGGATGACCAAATGAGCGGGCACGTGACCGAGCTGGTCGTCTTCATCCTGCTGTTCGCCCTGGTCAGCGGGATGGGGTTCGTGGCCGCCCGCTGGCGCAGGCCCACCGACCTGGCCAGCCTTAACGAGTGGGGCCTCGGCGGCCGCAGCTTCGGCTCCTGGATCACCTGGTTCCTGGTCGGCGGCGACCTCTACACCGCCTACACGTTCGTGGCCGTGCCCGCGCTGGTGTTCAGCTCGGGCGCGCTCGGCTTCTACGCGCTGCCGTACACCGTGGTGGTCTACCCGCTGGTGTTCCTCGTGCTGGCGCGGATGTGGTCGGTGTCGCACGTGCACGGGTTCGTCACGCCCGCCGACTTCGTCCGGGCCCGCTTCGGGTCGCCGACGCTGGCCTTGGTGATCGCCATCACCGGGCTGGTGGCGACGATGCCGTACATCGCGCTGCAGCTCGTCGGCATCGAGGCCGTGCTGCAGTCGATGGGCATCACCGGGCACCTGCCGATCGTGATCGCCTTCGCCATCCTGGCGGCCTACACGTACCAGTCGGGGCTGCGCGCGCCCGCGCTGATCGCCTTCGTCAAGGACGCGCTGATCTACATCGTGATCCTGGCCGCGGTCATCTACATCCCGGCCAAGCTGGGCGGATGGGGCACCATCTTCGACGCGGCGGCGGCCAAGTTCGCCAAGACGCCCGCGCCGGGTGACGGCATCATCCTCAACGGCGCCAACCAGCTCCAGTACATCACGCTGGCCTTCGGCTCGGCCCTCGCGCTCTTCCTCTACCCGCACAGCCTCACCGGCGTGCTGGCCTCCAAGAACCGCGGCGTGATCAAGCGCAACATGTCGGCCCTGCCCGCCTACAGCTTCGTGCTCGGCCTGATCGCGCTGCTCGGCTTCATGGCCATCGCGGCCGGCACCAAGCCGGTCGTGGACCCGACCACCGGCAAGCCACTCGGCAACACCGTCATCCCGATGCTGTTCGACCAGCTCTTCCCCGACTGGTTCACCGGCGTGGCCTTCGCGGCCATCGGCATCGGCGCGCTGGTGCCCGCGGCCATCATGTCCATCGCGGCGGCGAACCTGTTCACCCGCAACATCTACCGCGAGTACCTGAACAAGCAGGCCACCGACGCCCAGGAGGCCAAGGTCTCCAAGATCGTCTCGCTGGTGGTCAAGGTCGGCGCGGTGCTGTGCATCCTGGTGCTCGACCCGCAGTTCTCCATCGACCTCCAGCTGATCGGCGGCGTGATCATCCTGCAGACGCTGCCGGCGGTGGCGCTCGGCCTGTACACGCGCTGGTTCCACAAGGGCGGCCTGATCGCGGGCTGGGCGGCGGGCCTGGCGGCCGGTCTGTGGATGTTGTACCTGATCCCGAACCCGGCCAACGGCAAGCTGCACTTCGGCGGCTCGGCGTTCGCCCTGAAGAACTTCGGCTTCGACACCACCATGACGATCTACGCGGGCTTCCTCGCGCTGGCCGTCAACCTGGTGGTCGCGGTGATCGCCACGCTGATCTTCCGCGCGGCCAAGGTGACCGACGGCGAGGACGCCACCAAGCGCGGCGACTACTTCGCCGACGAGGGCGACCCGGACGTCAAGGACCTGGACCTGGCCGGCTCGCACTAGGTCTCAGGGTTGCTGGAGGTAGCCGGGATTGGCCACCTCCAGCTTCGCCCGTACGGACTGGATCAGGGCGGCGGTGAGCGCGTCGTCGTCGTCGAAGCGGCCCTCGCGGACGGCGGCGGCCAGCTCGGCGTCATCGGCCACGCCGAGGGCCGCCAGGCGCTCGGCGTGCTCGGCCGCCTGGTCCGGGCCCAGCTCGATCTCCCGCTCGACCATCCCGAGCACGTTGATCGCCACCCTCGTGTGGAACCGCACGCGGCCCTCGACCGCGGGCAGCACGTCGGCCTGGAGGAAGTCGCGCACGGCGGCGACGAGCTGGGCGGCCGTGGGCACGTCATGGGGTTGCGCCATCGCAGGCTCCCGTCGTCGCGGCAAGTCGTGAGCCCAGACATAAGGATCACCGCCCTCCCTGTCAAGCGGGTGTGAGGTTTTCCTCCGGAGGACGACAGGACACCTCCCGCGGTCGGCGTGTCTCTACCCGGGCCCGGACGCGGGCGGTGGCGAGGCCGTGGCGCACGGTGGCAGGCTTCCGACGCGGCCCGGCCCTCGGGGCGACGCGGACGGCCCGGACGGCTGTGGAAGTCGCCCGGCGCAGCTCCCGGCCCTCGGGCCCCGGGCCGCTCAGCCGCAGTCTGCACATGAGGGAGCGCAGCATGAACGACGTGCACGTCAAGGTCTGCCGCATCAACGACCACGTGGAGCTCATCCACGAGGACGTCCCCGACGTGGTCCTGGAGGTTCCGCGGCGCGACTGGGAGCAGTTCCTGGAGGCGGTCAAGTCCGGCGCTTTCGACCTGGAGGTCCTGCCTCGCAAGGCTGCGGAGAGCGCGGCCTGACCGTCCCCCGGTCGGCCTGACCGTCCTCCGCTTGGGCCCGGCGGCCGCCACCGCCGGGCCCGTCCCGTTCCTCCGGTGGTCGCCTCGGGACCGGGA
>JABFVJ010000319.1 GCA_013362835.1 Nonomuraea sp.
CGCGTCGACCATGGCCGCGACCGAGGCGGAGTCGGTCACGTCCACGGAGAACGCGCTCGCCCGCCCGCCCTCGGCCTCGATCTCCTTCACCACTCCGGCGAGCTTCGCCGTGTCCCGCCCGGCGGCGAGCACGGCGGCTCCCGCGCGGGCGAACGCGAGCGCGGCGGCCCGGCCGACGACTCCGCCGGCCCCGGTGACGATCACGACTTTACCCTCGAACACCACAACTCCCAGAACGATCGTTCTCAAATTTGGACGGCGACCATGGCCTGCTCGACCGCGTCACGCAGCCGGCGCGGGTCGGGGTCGGCGCGGCCGAGCACCCGCAGCCCCTGGAGCAGCACGAGCAGGAACCTGGCCAGCGCGTACGGGTCCTTCGACTCGGGGATCTCCCCCTGGGCGCGGGCGCGGACCAGCGCGGCGGCGAGAGCGGTCTCCAGCTCGGCCCAGCTCGCCGTCACCCTGCGCGCCAGCTCGGCGTCCCGCGAGGCGAACTCCACGGCCGTGTTGACGACCATGCACCCCCGCCGCAACTCGTCGGCCAGGATCTCGGCCACGTACGAGTCCAGGAACGCGCGTACGGCCGGCACCGCGGGCCCCGGCTGGGCCAGCGGCTCGACGACGTTGCGCCGGGCCAGATAGCGCTCCAGCGCCTTCAGGTAGAGCTCGCGCTTGCCGCCGAACGTCCCGTAGACGCTCGCCCGCGCGAGCCCCAGGCGCTCCACGAGGTCGGCCATCGAGGTCGCCTCGTAGCCGCGCTCCCAGAACAGGTCGAGCGCCTTGTCCAGCGCGACCTCGGGGTCGAACTCCTTGCTCCGTGCCACGCCGCAGACGCTAGCACATTCCAGAACGATCGGTCCAAATAGCTACGCGCCCGGCTCACGGAACTCGGGGCGCTCGCCGTCCTCCGGATGAGTCGGGGTCGGGTTGAGGTATTCGAGCGGCGTGTCGTCCTCGACGGCCCGCTCGGCCGCCGCCGACTCCTCCACCGGGCGCTGCCTCGGCACGCTCAGCAGGCCCAGGCTGTCCTGCTCGCCCCGCCGGGTGATCACGCCGTTGATCGCCTCGGCCATCTCCTCCCTGTTGTAACTGCCCTCGGGCACCTCGTTGAGGTGGGCCAGCATGTCGGCCGGGAGGCGCACGTGCGCGGAGACCCGCGCGTACACCTCCCGCACCGCCACCCGGTCCCGTCCCTGGAACGCCTCGTCCAGAGCCTGCTGCAACTCGTCGAGCACGGCTTGGTCGGCCATATCGGTCATCCCTTCAGTAGGTCTTCGACCTGCTCCATCACGGTCTCCACCGAGACGTCCGCGACCCACGAACCGTCGTGTTCGCAACGTTCGGCGTTCAGGTCCACGCCGCTCGTGCCGCAGGACGGGCACCGGGTGGTCCAGGAGATCAGCGGCCGGTGCCTGGTCCTGCTGAGCGGTCCCGCGTTGATGAGGTTGCCGCACCAGTAGACGGCGACCGTGGGGGTGCCGACGGCCCCGGCGAGGTGGCGCGGCCCGGTGTCGTTCGAGATCACGAGGTCGCAGCGCTCGTAGAGGGCGGCGAGGCCGCCGAGGGTGAGCAGTCCGACGACGGGGACGGCGGCGCGGGTGCGGATCGCGGCGACGGTGGCCTCGACGAGGTCCTTCTCCGCCCGGTTGCCGGTCACCACGACGGGCCGGTCGAGGCGGTCCGCGACCGCGGCGAAACGTTCGGCGGGCCAGCGCCGCCGCGGGTCGGTCGCCCCCGGGTGCAGCGCGACCAGGCCGTCCGGCAGCTCGCCGAGCGATTCGGCCAGCTCGTCCCGGTCGCGTTCGGTGACGGCGATCCGCGGTTCGAGGCCGTCCGCGACGCCGCCGACCAGCTCGGCGACCTGGAGGAAGCGCAACGTCTCGTGGTGGAAGTACGTGTAGGGCACCCACCGGTCCAGCTCCTCGGCGTCCGGGGAGCGCAGCCCGGCCGTCACCCGCGCGCCGAGCTGCCGGACGAACGGGTTGGAGAAGCGCCCGCCGCCGTGGATCTGCACCGCCAGGTCGAACGCGCGCTCCCGCAGCGCAGCGCCGGTCTCGCCGGGCACCGGGTATCCGGCCTCCGACGTCGAGACCCCGGAGATCGGCGGCAGCGCCACCACCTCGTCCACCGGTCCGGGGCGTCCGGCCAGGAACTCGGCGTGCCACGAGGTGCCGAGCAGGGTGAGCGCGGCGCCGGGGTAGGCCCGCTTGATCGCCTCGATGGCGGGCAGCGACACGATGAAGTCGCCGATCGCGTTGGCCCGCAGGACGGCGATCCGCCGCACGTCCTCGACCAGGCCGGGCCCCGCCGTCATCGTGCCTCCAGCATGTAGTCGTAGCATTCCGCGCTCCTGTCCACGACGGTGGTCGGCAGTTCCAGGTGGTAGGCCCGGCTGGGGAGCAGGCCGGCGCCGCCGTACCGCTCCATGACGCGCAGCTCGGCGACCACGTCCTCGCCGGCGTGCGCGGGCGGCACCGACGGCCAGAACGCGAACCCGCCGCACTCGACCAGCCGCGCGCGGTCGTAGAGCACGCACCCGCCGATCCAGGCCACCTTGTACGCCCACCAGGCCCGGTCCCTGGCCGTCTTCTCCGCCAGGTGCAGCGGGTTGGACGCGTTGTGCAACGTGTGCCGCCCCCAGGCCGGATCCCCTCTGCGGACCCGCTCGGGCAGCACCTCGCGCCCCCACTCCTCGTACGGCGCCAGCTCGTGCGGCCGGAGATCGTCCCGGTACGACAGCCCGTGCAGCGCGAACCCCACGAATCCGCACCCCAGCTCCCCCATGGCCAGGAGCAGCACCTCGACGGCGCCGGGCTCCAGCCACACGTCGTCGTCCAGGAAGAGCGCGAGCCGCCGCTCGGCCTGGTCGAGCAGGAACTGCCGTTGCTCGGCGAGCCCCCGGGCCGGCACGTGCCGCAGCAGCTCGACCGGCTGCCCGCGATGCTCCAGGATCCTGACGGCCGTCGCCGCGAGCGGGTCCTCGCCCACCGGGCTCCCGGACTGGTCGGAGACGACCACCCGGAACCCGGAGACGTTCTGGGCCGCCAGCCCGGCCAGCGTGACGGCCAGCGCCGCCGGCCGGTCCCTGGTCGGGATCAGCACGTCGAGATCTGAAGGGCCGTACATAGCGGCCTGGCTACCCGATGAGGACAGGCCATAACTTCGGTTATGTGATGAACCTATTTGGGCCACTATGTGTTTGAGCAGGGCTTTTGCAGGTATTCGCTCCTCTATGGGCATCGTGAACGAAAAGACGATCAACGCTGTCGTCGTCGGCGACGTCATGCTCGACTCCTGGCTGCACGGCTCGGCCAAACGCCTGGCCCAGGAGGCTCCGGTGCCCGTCATGAGCCTGGAGGCGGTCGAGGACGCCCCGGGCGGCGCCGCCAACACCGCCGCCAACCTGGTGGCGCTCGGGGCCCGCGTACGGCTCGTGGGCGTCGTGGGGAACGACTCCTGCGGGGAGCAGCTCGTCCAGTCGCTGCGGCTGCTCGGCGTGGAGACGGACCTGCTGACGGTGCCGGGGCGGCGTACCGCGCACAAGCGGCGGCTGGTCACCAGCGGGCAGCTCACCGCCCGCTACGACGAGGAGGACCTGGAGGTCATCCCGCCCGAGGCCGAGCGGGAGCTGCTGGGCCGCGTGTCCGAGGCCGTGGCGGGCGCGGACGTGGTGGTGGCCTGCGACTACGGCGGCGGCGTGTTCACCCCGGCCGTACGCGGGGCGCTGGCCGGGGTGCCGCTGCTGGTGGTGGACGCGCACGCGGTCGCGCCCTGGGGCGAGTGCGCGCCGGCCGCCGTGCTGCCCAACTACGCCGAGGTCGTACGCCTGCTCGGCGAGGCCGGCGGGACCGGGGACCGGCTGGCGTACCTGATGGCCAGGTCGGAACAGCTGCTCGCCGCCACCCGCGCCGGCATCGTGGTGACCACGCTGGACGGGGAGGGCACGCTGCTGCACCGCGGGGGCTGCCCGCCGTACCGGACCTATGCCCAGCCGGCGCCGCAGCACATGGCGACCGGCGCCGGCGACACCTACACCGCCGCCTTCTCGCTCTGGCTGGCCGGCGGCGCGACACCCGAGGAAGCCGCCGAGGCGGGCCAGGCCGCCGCCGGGGTGGTCGTACGCCGCCAGGGAACGGCCATCTGCACCCGGTACGAGCTGCTGCGCGCCCTGCGCCGCCACGAGGGCACCGTGCAGACGGCCGAGCGCCTGGCCCAGCTCCTGGACGAGCACCGGCGCAGGGGCGAGCGCATCGTGTTCACCAACGGCTGCTTCGACGTGCTGCACCGAGGCCACGTGACCTACCTGGAGCAGGCCGGGCAGCTCGGTGACGTGCTCGTCGTCGCGGTCAACAGCGACGCCAGCGTGGCCCGGCTGAAGGGCCCGGGACGCCCGCTGAACCCCTGCGAGGACCGCATGTCGGTGCTCGCCGCGCTGAACGACGTGGACTACGTGACCGAGTTCGGCGAGGACACGCCGGAGCGGCTGATCCGGATGATCAGGCCGGAGCTCTACGTCAAGGGCGGCGACTACACGGCGGAGATGCTGGAGGAGGCGCCGCTGGTGCGCTCGCTCGGCGGCGAGGTGATGGTGCTCGACTATCTGCCCGACCGGTCGACGACCGCGATCATCGGCCGCATGCGCTCGTGCCCCGGAGCGCTCGACCCGATCAGGCCCGTTCCGCCATCACATCCATGACCAGCGACTTCACCATGCGTACGGCCTCGTCGAGCGCGCCGCGCACCGGCTCGCTGAGCTCCACGAGCACGTCGTCGGTGACCAGCGTGGCCGGCTCGCAGCACAGCACGAGCACCCGCGCGGGCACCCGGCCGAGCTCCCTCGCCATGCGCAGGACCTTGACCGGGTTGAGGCCGTGGGTCTCGGCGGTGATGCCGTCGGGGTCGGGCATGTCGGCTTCGAGCAGGGTGAGCGTGCCCGGCGGCGCGCCGCGCGGCGCGGCGTCGACGAGGATCGCGGCCTCGTAGTCGCGCTGCAGCGCGTAGGCGAGATCGAGGCCGCGGACCCCGAAGTCGATCACGTCGGCGGGCAGCTCGGCGTGCAGGTCCTCGTCGAGCAGCCGGCGGACGACCTCGACGCCGAAGCCGTCGTCGCCGAGGAACACGTTGCCGATGCCGGCCACCAGGACGCGCGGGCGGCAGCCGCCTCCGACCGGTTCGAGCTCCTCGGCCGAGTAGAAGAACCGGTGGCACGGCAGCCTGGACTCGCCCAGGTCGCGGCCAGGGTCGCCGACGAGGGTGACGCCGACGTGGTAGCCGTCGTCGTCGTCGCGCTCGACGCTCTCGATCACGGCCAGGCGGCCGTCGAGGGCGAGGTCGAGGATGTCGACGCGGCTCTTGGGGCGCAGGCGCACCCGGCTGCCCCGCGCCAGCCGCACGCCGTCGACGACCACCTCGCCGCTTCTTTCCGTCTGGGTCCAGGAATTCATGTTCACGTCTCCCGCATGGTGCCGTGCAGGCGCATGAGCTGGTCGATCTCCACGGCGTCGAACGTGTCGCCGCCCCCCGGCGCGATCTTGGGGTGGTCGTAGAGGATGACCGGCGCGGACAACATCGTGTGCCGCTCGCCGTCCTCGCCCACCAGGACGGGCCAGGTGCCGATGTTGTGGCAGCCGGCCGCGAGCGCGCGCAGCGACTCGGGCGGCTCCATCAGCGAGACGAACCTGCCGCTCGCCGAGCTCACGACCGTGTGCGCCGAGATCAGGGTGTGCTTCATGGCCTCCGCCGGCGCCTCGCCCTGCCACCCGCTGGTGTTGGCCACGCGTACGGTGAGCCGGAACACGCCCTCGCGCAGCCGCTCCGCGTACACCTCCGCCCGGCCGCTGAGCGCCTCCCAGCCGCGCAGCAGCACGCCCTCGCCGTCGAGCCATTCGGCCCGCTGGCCCGCCGGGACGTCGATCTCCATCCGGGCCGGGCAGGTGAGCAGGTCGGCGAGGCGCAGCCCGGTCTCGGCCACCTCGCGTTCCATGGCCTCCTCCCTGGGCAGGTGACGGGTGCCGCCGACGGTCAGCTCCGGCACGGCGGTCAGCTCGCCCTCGCGCTGCACGGCCACCTCGCAGGTGACCAGCTGGAGGAAGCGCACGTGGACGTCGACGACGTCGTCGCCGGCCGCCTCCAGCAGGCACTGGGTCTGGGTGAGCCACGGGTTGCCCTCGTGGGCCCTGCCGTAGGACTCGGGGTGCACGCCGCCGAACGTCCAGCGCCGCTCGTGCCGTGGTGTGGCGCTGCGGTAGGGCCAGAGCAGGCAGTCTTCGTACAGGACCGCTCTGGCGATCTGCCTCACGTGGTCCATCTGCCGGCCCTCTCGGTCATGTCCGGGCTCCGAGCAGGCTCTCGACGGGGATCAGCGCGGGCGGGCGCTCGATCTCGACCCGTTCGATCTCCGGGGCGGCGTCGCGTACGGCCCGCTCCACGGTGCCCGCCGAGCAGTGGCAGCCTTCGAGCGTGAGCCGGACGAGGTCGTGCTCGACCGCGACCAGCTCCGCGCCGGTGCCCCGCAGCGCCTCGGCCACCCGGGTCCGCACGTCGACCGGGTGCAGGTCGTGGAGCAGCAGCAGGTGGGCGACCAGGTCGTCGTCGGCCAGCCGGGCCGCGAGGTCGTCGTCGGCGGCGGCCATGATCCGGGTCAGACCCTCGCCGTAGAGGTCGAGCAGCGCCTGGGCCAGCTCGACGGCGGGCGGGTCGGCATGTTCGAGCAGGGTCTCGATCCTGCCGATGCGGGCGTTCAAGGACATGACGCCCCCTGGACGGTCACGCTGACGTTCTTAGCGGCATTCATCGGCCTAAAGCCCCCCAAATGGCCATTGCAGAGGTTTATTGGCCGTGTCGTTTGGTATCCGACCAGTACCTCTACGTAGCGGGCATACCGCGTCGACGAAGGCGGCAAACCATGACCCAGACCCTGCCCACCCGCCCTGAGCTGACCGAAGAGGCGCGGCAGGCCGGCGAGGACCGCCACGGCCACCCGATCCTGCGCGCCGCCGCCCGTGGCGCCATGGCCTCGATGGCCATGTCGGGCCTGCGTCAGCTCACGGTCTCGCTCGGGCTGGTGGAGCGTACGCCGCCGGAGTCCGTCCTGCGGAAGACCGCGCCCGAGCTCTTCCGGAGCGTCCCGGTCGAGCGCCGCCCGGCGCTGGTGGAGGCGGTCCACGTGCTGTACGGCTCGTTCGGCGGCGCCGCGTTCGGCATCCTGCCCCGCGCGGTACGCGAGCGCCGCTGGGCCGGCCCCGTGTACGGCCTCCTCGTCTGGGCGGCTTTCGAGACCGGCATCGCCCCGGCGCTCGGCCTGCCCCGCTCCCGCGACAAGGCGCCGGAACGCCTGGCCCTGCTGGCCGACCACCTCCTGTACGGCGTCGTCGTCGCCGCCTCGGCCCGCCCCCGCCGCTCCTAGACGCCGCTCCTAGACGAGCCGGACCGGCCCCGCGTCGATCGCCACCCGGAACAGCGCGTACGGGTACCGCCGCAGATCCCGGCCCTCCTGGTATCTGGCCTGGCGGTGCAACTGGTTGGCGGTCACGTACAGGTGGCCGTCGCCGACCGACAGCGTGTCGGGCCAGAGCAGCCGCGCGTCGTGGACGAGGGTGTCGATCGTGCCGTCGGGCAGCCGCCGCAGCACCGCGTTGTGCTCCCAGTTGGTCATGTAGAGCCGGCCGGCGTCGTCGGCCTCCAGCCCGTCGGCCGCGCCGCCCTTGTCGCCCTCGTCCCTGACGGTGGCGGCCACGTCGGCCTCGTCCAGCGTGCGGTCGACCAGCGCGTCGGTGGACACGCTGTACCAGCGGCGCGA
>JABFVJ010000220.1 GCA_013362835.1 Nonomuraea sp.
GATCGCGGAATCGCCCGGTGTCCTCGCGACGCTGACTCCGGGGGAGGAAGGATCCCCTGTATGGCGATGATGGGAGGGGGCTTCGGCCCTCAGGTCTGGACGTCGCTGCGCCGTGACGGCTCGGTGACCAAGCAGCGGATCGCGCCGGGCACGGTCCGGCGCATCGCGCGTCACGCGCGCCCGCACACCAGGAAGATCGTGGCGTTCCTGCTGCTCGTGGTGGCGGGGGCGGTGATCGTGGTCGCCAACCCGCTGCTGATGAAGGCGATCATCGACGACGGCATCCTGGCCAGGCGCACCGGCGTGGTGATCGGCCTGGCCGTGGCCATCGCCGCGCTGGCGCTGGTCGACGCCGGGCTGACGCTCGCCCAGCGCTGGTTCTCCGCGCGCATCGGCGAAGGGCTCATCTACGACCTGCGCACCGAGGTCTTCGACCACGTGCAGCGCATGCCGGTGGCCTTCTTCATGCGGGCGCAGACCGGCGCGCTGGTCAGCAGGCTCAACAGCGACGTCATCGGCGCGCAGCGCGCGCTGACCAGCACGCTGTCGTCCGTGGTGTCCAACGTGGTCAGCCTGATCCTGGTGCTCGGCGCCATGCTGGCGCTGTCGTGGCAGGTGACGCTGGTCGCGCTGGTGCTGCTGCCGATCTTCATCGTGCCCGCCAAATACGTCGGCCGCCGCATGTCCGCGCTGACCCGCGAGCAGATGCAGCTCGACGCCGAGATGAGCTCGGTCACCACCGAGCGCTTCAACGTGGCCGGCGCCATGGTCGCCAAGCTCTACGGCAGGCCCGAGGACGACGCGGCCGTCTTCGCCTCCCGCGCCGCGCGGGTGCGCGACGTGGGCGTGACCGTCGGCATGTACGGCACCGTGTTCCGGGTCGCGCTCGGCCTGGTCGCGGCCCTCGCCACCGCCCTGGTCTACGGCATCGGCGGCGTCCTGGCCGTCGGCGGCGCCTTCGAGCTGGGCACCCTCGTCGCCCTGACCGCCCTGCTGATGCGCCTGTACGGCCCGCTGACGTCCCTGTCCAACGTGCACGTCGACGTGATGACCGCGCTGGTGAGCTTCGACCGCGTCTTCGAGATCCTCGACCTCAAGCCCATGGTCGCGCAGCGGCCCGGCGCGACGCCGGTGCCCGACGGCCCGGTGACGATCGAGTTCGACGACGTACGCTTCCGCTACCCGGCCGCCGAGGAGGTCTCGCTCGCCTCGCTGGAGTCGGTCGCCCGCCAGGATTCCGGCGGCCCCTCCCAGGAAGTGCTCAAGGGCGTCTCCTTCACCGCCCGCCCCGGGCAGCTCATCGCCCTCGTCGGCCACTCCGGCGCGGGCAAGACCACCATCACCTCGCTCGTCTCCCGCCTCTACGACGTCGGCGAGGGCGCCGTCCGCGTCAACGGGCTCGACGTGCGCGACGCCACGCTCGACTCCTTGCGTGACACCGTGGGCGTGGTCATGCAGGACGCCCATCTGTTCCACGACACGATCGGGGCCAACCTCCGCTACGCCAGGCCCGGGGCGAGCGACGAGGAGATCTGGGAGGCCCTGCGGGCCGCGCAGATCGGCGACCTGATCGAGGGGCTGCCCGACGGGCTCGACACCGTCGTCGGCGACCGCGGCTACCGGCTGTCCGGCGGCGAGAAGCAGCGGCTCGCGCTGGCCAGGCTGCTGCTGAAGGCGCCCCGCGTGGTCGTGCTCGACGAGGCCACCGCCCATCTCGACTCCGAGTCCGAGGCGGCCGTGCAGGTGGCGCTCAAGACCGCGCTGCAGGGCCGCACCTCGCTCGTCATCGCCCACCGGCTGTCGACCATCCGGGAGGCCGACGAGATCCTCGTCGTGCACGCCGGGCGGGTCGCCGAGCGCGGCCGGCACGAGGAGCTGCTGGCCCGCGGCGGGCTCTACGCCGAGCTCTACCGCACCCAGTTCAGCTCGGGAGGTAGCCCAGCCGGGTGAGCTCCTGCCTGGCGACCTTCTCCACGAGCTCCACGTCGGCCGGTCTGAGCCGGGTGCGCCAGGCGCCGACCTGGGGGACGCGGGGGCCGTACAGGGAGATCCTGGACACGCGGGTCTCCAGGAAGCCGCTGAGCGCCGCGATCGGCTCGGCGGGCCGGTCCACCAGGTCCTCGTAGCGGACGGTGAGCAGCTGCTCCTCCGGGAGCTGCCTGCGCAGCTCGGCGCTCAGCCGCACCGCGCTGCGCCAGCGCAGCGCGCTCTTGCCCGCCGCCGGCATGCCCTTCCAGCGGTCGAGGTGCTCGTCCTTGTTGACGCCGAGGAAGGCGTTGGGGAACTCGGTGCTCTCCGACAACATCGCGGGCTTGAACCAGGCCAGGCAGGCCGGGTCGCCGAGCATGGCGGCCACGACGTCCCTGCCGTCCCTGATGAGCTGGACGAACCGGGCGTCGGGGAACGCCTGGAGCAGCACCGGGGCGCTGTAGATCAGGTCGGGGCCGGCGTCGCCGAACCGCGTCACCTCGCCGGTCTCCACGCACGGCCCGCTGCCCGTGACGCCGCCCGCCTCCCGGCACGGCTCCGCGCACTGGGCGCACGAACGCGGCGTGACCTGCCACGACTCGGCGAGGGCGTCGCGCAGCACGCGTACCGCGCCTGACGTGCGGCCGATGGAGGGTTTGCGGGCGAAGGCGTACACGACGTGAGCCACGCTGGGGCGGCCCATCGTCACGTGGAAGCCCGGTGCGCGTTTCAGAGCACGGGCCAGCAGGTCCGCGCCGGAGTGCGGGGCGCCGAGCAGGAAGACGGGCCTGCGGACCTTGATGCCGTTGACCACGAGGATGTGGGGCGGAAGTCGCATACGAAACGTAAGTGTGACACCGTTTGGCAGGTGAACGAGCCAACGAACGTTTCGGTGCTTACCGGGACCGTTCGGGCAGGAGGAGTTGATCGATGCAGCAAGGTGACACCGTCGCGATCGTCATGCCGTCGGGGCCGCCCGGAGCCGTCCAGCTGGAGCGGGGCGTACGTCGGCTGGAGGGCCTCGGGCTGAAGGTCGTGGTCGGCGCGCACGCGCTCGACCGGCAGGAGCTCGACTACCTGGCGGGCGACGACGCCGCCCGCGCCGCCGACCTGCAGGCCGCCTGGTGCGACCCGGCCGTGTCCGTGGTCTTCTGCGGCAGGGGCGGCTACGGCGCGGCCAGGCTGCTCGGCCTGCTCGACTGGGACGCGATGCGCGCCGCGGGGCCCAAGGTGCTGGTGGGGTCCAGCGACATCACCGCGCTGCACCACGCCTTCGCGTTCGAGCTGGGCGTGCCCACGCTGCACGGCCCGATGCCGGCCTGCGACACGATCGCCGCCGAGGAGGGCCCCGAGCCGCTGTCGTGGGAGAGCCTGCGGGCGGCGCTGGCCGGCGAGAGCGCGACCGTGCGCGGCGACCGGGTGCTCGCGCCGGGGCGCGCCGAGGGCGTGCTCACCGGCGGCAACCTGTCGCTGCTGGCCTCGATGTGCGGCACCCGCTACCAGCCCTCCTTCGACGGCAGGCTCGTGCTGCTGGAGGACATCGGGGAGGAGCCCTACCGGATCGACCGCATGCTGACGCAGCTGCTGCAGGCGGGGGCGTTCGACGGGGTGCGGGGGATCGTGCTCGGGTCCTGGGTGGACTGCGGCGACCCCTACCCGGTGCTCCGGGATCGGCTGGGGGCGCTCGGCGTGCCCGTCGTGGCCGGGCTTCCGGTGGGACACGGCTCACCACAGATGAGCGTGTGGCTTGGGGCTCTTGGGGTTATCGATACCGAATCGTGCTCCCTGGCTGGTCCGTTCCGCGACGGGGAGCGGGCAAGGTAGGAGGACACGCAAAGGGACGAATCCGACAGAGGGGACACGGCGCGTGAGCTTGTTCAGGCGTGACCGGGAGCCCGCCCGCCGCCCGATCGAGGACGTCGACCTCGACTCCCTGCTGGGCCTGGTCGCGGAGTCCATGGGGTTCCTCTGCGAGTTCGCCCGTGACGGCGCGGCGCTCACCCTGCGCGGCGACGGCCGCATCGAGCTGGTCGTCAAGCTCACCGGCCTGCGCCGCGAGGCCGGGCGCCGGGCCAGGGAGGACTGGCCGGTGCTGGTCTCCGAGCACCTCGCGCACGCCCTGGCCACGGCCGACGAGCGCTACGACGCCTGCGACCTCGACCAGGCCGGCCCGCTGCTGCGCACCCGCGTGGAGTCGGTCGACGAGGTCGCCGACCTGACCCGGGTGGTGGGCCGGCACCTCAACGCCGACCTGGTGGAGCTGCTGACCGTCGGCTCCCGCCTGGTACGGCCCGAGGAGGCCGGCTGCTGGCCCGTGCCGACCGCGCAGGCGCTCGACCTGGCCGTCGCGAACGTACGGCGGGAGGAGCGGCTGCACGCCGAGAGCATCGAGCTGACCGGCACGCCGGTCACCCGGCTGACCGCCTCGGGCCCGTCGGCCGCCACGCATCTGCGCTGGCTGGGGGAGTACCTGCCGGTGCCCGCCGACGGGGTGCTGGTGGTGCTGCCCGACCCGTACACGGTGCTGGCGCATCCGGTGGACGGGATCGGCGTGGTGCGGGCCATCGAGCGGCTGCGGGTGCACGCCGCGCGCACCGACGGGCTCAGCCCGCAGGTCTACTGGTGGCACGGGCAGCGGCTGACGCTCATCAGGGCCGACATCGTGCTGCAGGAGGGGCAGGCCAGGCTCGTGGTGGCGCCGCCGCCGGAGTTCGCGCGCATCCTGGCGCGGCTGGCCGTCTGAGAGCCGCTTGAGCGCGCCGGAAGGCACCCTCCCACGGCCGGGCGGCCGCGGGAGGGCGGGTGTGGACGGCCGTCAGCCTAGCCGCGGCCGACGTACTCGCGCAGGTGAACGGCGGTGAGAGAGTCGCCGTTCGCGACCAGCTCGGACGGGGTGCCGGTGAAGACCACCTGGCCGCCGTCGTGGCCGGCGCCTGGGCCGAGGTCGATGATCCAGTCCGCGTGGGCCATCACCGCCTGGTGATGCTCGATGACGATGACGGTGTTGCCGTCGTCGACGAGCTGGTCGAGCAGGGCCAGCAACTGGTCCACGTCGGCGAGGTGCAGGCCGGTGGTGGGCTCGTCCAGCACGTACGTGGTGCCGTTCCTGGCCATGTGGATGGCGAGCTTGAGCCGCTGGCGCTCGCCGCCCGACAGCGTGGTCAGCGGCTGCCCGAGCCCCAGGTAGCCGAGGCCCACCGAGGCCAGGCGGTCGAGGATGGCCCTGGCCTGGCCGGTGGTGAAGAACTCGCGCGCCTCGGCGACCGGCATCGCGAGGACCTCGCTGATGTTCCTGCCGCGCAGCCGGTACGTCAGCACCTCCGCCGTGAACCGCCGGCCCTCGCACGACTCGCACACCGAGGCCACGTCGGCCATCATCGCGAGGTCGGTGTAGATGAGCCCGATGCCCTTGCAGGTCGGGCAGGCGCCTTCGGAGTTCGCGCTGAACAGGGCCGCCTTCACCCCGTTGGCCTTGGCGAACGCCGTGCGGATCGGGTCGAGCAGGCCGGTGTAGGTGGCCGGGTTGCTGCGCCGGGAGCCGCGGATCGGCGACTGGTCGGCGACCACCACGCCCTCGCGGCCGGCCACGTACCCGTGGATGAGGGAGCTCTTGCCCGAGCCGGCCACGCCGGTGACGACGGTGAGCACGCCCAGCGGGAGGTCGACGTCCACGTTCCGCAGGTTGTGCAGGGTGGCGCCCCTGACCTGTAGCCGTCCCTTGGCTGCGCGCGGCCGCGCGCGTAGCTCGGCGCGGTGGCCGAGGTAGCGGCCGGTCAGGGTGCCGGAGCGGCGCAGCCCGTCGAGGTCGCCGGCGTAGCAGAGGCGGCCGCCCGCGGTGCCCGCGCCGGGGCCGAGGTCGACCACGTGGTCGGCGATCTCGATCACCTCCGGCTTGTGCTCGACGACGAGGACGGTGTTGCCCTTGTCGCGGAGCTGCAGCAGCAGGTTGTTCATGCGCTGGATGTCGTGCGGGTGCAGCCCGGCGGTCGGCTCGTCGAAGACGTAGGTGACGTCGGTCAGGCTGGAGTTGAGGTGCCTGACCATCTTCACGCGCTGCGCCTCGCCGCCCGACAGCGTCGAGGACTCGCGGTCCAGGCTCAGGTAGCCGAGGCCGATCTCGACCAGCGAGTCGAGGGTGTCGCGCAGCCCCTGGAGCATCGGGCCGACGCTGGGGTCGCGGATCTCCCCGACGAACGCGGCCAAATCGTTGATCTGCATGCCTGAGCACTCGGCGATGTTGCGGCCGCCGATGAGGGAGGACCGGGCGGCCTCGTTCAGGCGGGTGCCGCCGCAGGCGGCGCAGCCGGTGAGCTTGAGCGCCCGGTCGGCGAACGCGCGGGCCGACGGCTGCATCGACTCGCGGTCCTTGGCGAGGTACTGCCGCCTGACCTTGGTGACGAGCCCTTCGTAGGTGAAGTTGTTGTTCCCGTACTTGATCTTCGTGGCGGGTTTGTCGAGGAAGTCCGCCCACTGCTCCGGGGTGAAGTCCTTGAGCTTGACGTCGGGGTCGTACAGGCCGGAGCCGGCCATGATCTGCCAGTACCACGTGTCCACGGCGAACCCGGGCACCTTGATCGCGCCCTCGTTCAGCGACAGCTCACGGTCGACCAGCTCGTCCACGTCGATCCCGGCGACCTTGCCGAGCCCCTCGCACTCGGGGCACATGCCCTCGGCCCGGTTGAAGCTGAACGCGAAGGGCGGGCCGACCTGCGGGGAGCCGATCCGGCTGAACATGATCCGGAGCATCGTGTAGGCGTCGGTGGCGGTGCCGACGGTCGAGCGGGCGTTGGCGCCCATCCGCTCCTGGTCCACGATGATCGCCGCGCTCAGGTTGCGCAGCGAGTCGACGTCGGGACGGGCGAGGCTCGGCATGAAGTTCTGGATGAACGCCGTGTACGTCTCGTCGATCAACCGGCGGGACTCGGCCGCGATCGTGTCGAAGACGAGCGAGGACTTGCCCGACCCCGACACGCCGGTGAACACGCACAGGCGGCGCTTGGGCAGGTCGAGGTCGACCCCGGTGAGGTTGTTCTCGCGGGCGCCGCGTACCTGGATGACCTCGTGGCTGTCGGCGGCGGTGTGGTCGGAGGAGCGGGTGCGCAGGTCGTCGGTGGTGGAGACCACGGAATCCCTTCTCGATCTGTCGGCGGGCGGAGCCGGAATCGTACCGTACGCCATACGGTACGGCGACCCCGAAGGCGATGGTTGCCGGGAAGGGAACTTCGCGTGAACGATCAGCAGCTTCCGACCCCCAAATCCTGAAATAGCGAGAATTGAGGTAGTTCGGGATCAAGGGGGCGTTCGGTGGCCGTGCTCGAGCCGCTGGGGCGGCTGGTCGATTTCCTCGGGGGCGTGGGCCCGGTCCTGCTCTCGATCGTGCTCCTGCTCGTCGCGCCCTTCGTCGACCGCCTGGTCGTCCGGCGCAAGCGCCTCAGCTTCCGCGTGCTGTACAACTCCAAGATCGGCGTCGGCCCCGAGGGGCTGGGCGACGGCGCCGACCCCGTCGAGGCCGGGCCGCCGCAGCTGCGCCGGGTCGCCGAGCTGCTGGAACGGATGAGCATCGTCGTCATCCGCATCCGCAACAGCGGCAGCTACGACATCGAGCCCGAGGACTTCGACCGGCCGCTGTCGTTCACCTTCGGCGGCCGCGTGGTGTGGAACGCCCGCGTCTCCGAGGCCAGCACCGCCGAGCTGCGCCGCCGCCTCAGGGAGAGCCTGCGCTTCTTCCCCGACGCCGACAAACCCGCCCGCGACAGCCTGGTGACCGTCCGGCAGCGCCTCTCGGGCCGCCTGGCCCGCTGGATCGGCTCCGCCCAGG
>JABFVJ010000315.1 GCA_013362835.1 Nonomuraea sp.
GAGCATCAGCCGGCGCAGCACCGCGCCCCCGGCGGCGAGCCTGACGCCGGAGACGACCGTGGCGGGCACCTCGCGCAGCACGCCCGCCAGCGACCGCCGTACGTGCGCGGGCTCGGGCAGCGCGAACACCACCACGACCAGCAGGACGACGGCCGCCGCCGCGCCCAGCAGGGGCGGCACCGCCAGCGGCGTGATCAGGCCGGGCGGGACCACGAGCGGCACCACGAGCGGCACCGCGCCGCCCACGAGCACACCGGCGCACAGGGCCGCCGACTCCATCGCGCCGCCGCGGGACAGGCCGGGCTTGAGATCGGCCTCGCGGCCTTCCAGCCCGTGGAGGGTGTCGACGTACCAGGCGGTGGCCGGGCCGCTGGACAGGGCCCTCGCCACGCCCTGGAGCGCGCTGCTCGCCGCGAACATCCAGAACGTCGTCGAGACGCTCATCGTCACGAGCCCCACCACGGTGAACGCGGCCGAGGCGGCCAGCACCAGCCGCCGTCCGATCACGTCGGCCAGGCCGCCCGTGGGCAGCTCCAGGCTGACGGTGACGATCGAGTAGACCGTCATCACCAGGCCGACCTGGACGATGCTGAGCCCTCTGTCGGTCATCAGCAGCACCATGGCGGCGATCATGAGCCCCGGGGGCAGCCAGGTCAGGAAGCTGACGAGCATGTAACGCCGTAATGCCGAGCGTGCGGTCATCGGTCTTCCTGCCTCTCCTGGTGACGGGGAAAGCCGCCCAGCCAGACGTTGACCTGGCGGGCGCCGGGGTCTTCCGCGTAGCGGGCCGCGAGCTCGCGCAGCAGCTTCTCGGCCCCCTCCACGAACTCACCGAGCGCGACCGCGGGCAGCTCCATGATGTGGTCGTTGAGCCCGGCCGCGAAGACCCATTCGGGGGACCAGTCGTGCTCGTCGTACTCCTGCGTGACGCGGCCGAGGACCTCGACCTGGCGCTGGTGCATGATCCTGACGGCCTCGCGGCCCTCGGGGGTCTCCGACAGCTCCTGGTTGTCCCACGAGGTGTAGCGGTGCCGGGCCTTCCAGCGCCGCTCGCGGCCGTCGCGCCGCTCGGGGTCCTCCTCGATGAAGCCGTACTTGAACAGCTCGCGCAGGTGGTAGCTGGTCGAGCCGGAGCTCTCGCCGACCTTGCGCCCGAGCTCGCTGGCGGTGGCCGGGCCGTCGGCGCGCAGGAGGCCGAGCAGCCGCACCCGCAGCGGGTGGGTCACCACCTTGAGCACCTGCGGATCGCTGATCCTGTACCGGTCTTCCATGGCTTCACCATAAACCGCAAAGGCAATTTTGCAAAGGGAATTTTGCGGTCTTGCCACTCGTAAACTGGGCGGATGCTGGATGACATCCGGGTCGACGACGCCGTCTTCGACCTGCGCCCCGACTTCGCCGTGCTGATCATGACCGCCCACGGTCTGAGCAACGGGCCCACCGACGAGCGCACCCGCGCCTGGCTGGCCGAGGCGGCGGCGGCCGACGCGCAGCCCGGCAAGATCGACGCCTGGAAGGACGCCTACCGCGCCTTCGGCGCCAAGCCGCAGCGCACCAGGCCCTCGGTCGACGCGCTCACCCGGCGCCTGCCGCTCCCGGAGATCAACCGGGTGGTCGACGCGTACAACACGATCAGCGTGAAGCACGCGCTGCCCATCGGCGGGGAAGACCTCGACCGCTACGAGGGCCCGGCCCGGCTGGTGCGGGCGACCGGCGACGAGGCGTCGGAGGAGGCACTCGGGCAGCCCGAGCCCGGCGAGGTGATCTGGCGCGACGACGTCGGCGTCACCTGCCGCCGCTGGAACTGGCGTCAGGTCGCGCGCACCCGGCTCACCGAGGAGACCACCAACGCGATCTTCCTTCTCGAACGCCTGGAGCCCATGTCGATGGAGGAGCTTCAGCAGGCCGGGAAGGAGCTGGCGGATCTGCTGTACGAGCTGTCCCCTGAGGTGCAGATCACCAGCAAAATCGTCTCCAGCGGGAAATAAACCTCCCCTTCCGGCGTTGTTACCAAACAGTAATGAATACAGCTCTCCCTGGATTGACTAGGCGGGCGTGACCTCTTCGGCGTGTCCTGAGAGGATCGTTCGAGGCGGCACGTGCCCATCGGCGCGCGCTGCCGGTCCAGGCGAGTAGCCTTGGACAGGTTCTCTAACATCAACGCCGATCTGCGGAAGAGGGCGATTTCCGCCGTGTCGTCTGAGTCGTCGCGGACAAACCCGCTGGCAAGCTTTGGTCAGAACGAGTGGCTTGTCGACGAGCTGTACCAGAAGTACCTTCAAGATCCAGAGTCTGTCGACAAGGCCTGGTGGAACTTCTTCGCTGACTACAACCCTGACTACGGACCGGGCCGGGCCCCGGTCAGGGAGGCGGCGAACGGCACTGCGACCGCGCCCGCCCCTCCCAAGGCGCCCCCGAAGGCGCCCCCGGCAGCCGAGAAGCCGAAGCAGCCGGCCACCCCGGTGCCCAAGGGCGCCGAGGAGGTGAAGCTGCGCGGCGCCGCGGCGCGCACGGCCGCCAACATGGACCTGTCACTGACGGTCCCGACGGCGACCAGCGTCCGTGCCATCCCGGCCAAGCTGCTCATCGACAACCGCATCGTGATCAACAATCACCTCAAGCGGGGTCGCGGCGGCAAGATCTCCTTCACCCACCTGATCGGCTTCGCGATCGTCAAGGCGCTGAAGGCGATGCCGGAGATGAACCACTCCTACACGGAGGTCGACGGCAAGCCGACGCTGGTCAAGCCCGAACACGTCGGGTTCGGCCTGGCGATCGACGTGCAGAAGAGCAACGGCGAGCGCCAGCTCCTCGTGCCCTCGATCAAGGGCGCGGAGGAGATGGACTTCCGGCAGTTCTGGGTGGCCTACGAGGAGGTCGTCCGCAAGGCGCGCGCCGGCAAGCTGGGCGTCGACGACTTCGCCGGCACCACGATCTCGCTGACCAACCCCGGCACGATCGGCACGGTCCACTCGGTCCCGCGCCTGATGCCCGGCCAGGGCACGATCATCGGCGTCGGCGCGATGGAATACCCGGCCGAATACCAGGGCGCCTCGCCCGACACGCTGTCGCGGCTGGCCGTCTCCAAGGTCATGACGCTGACCAGCACCTACGACCACCGGATCATCCAGGGCGCCCAGTCGGGCGACTTCCTGCGCCAGATCCACCGGTTGCTGCTCGGCGAGGACGGCTTCTACGACGAGATCTTCGAGGCCCTGCGCATCCCCTATGAGCCGGTGCGCTGGGTCCAGGACATCTCGGCCTCCCACGACGACGACGTGGCCAAGTCGGCCCGGGTCATCGAGCTGATCCACGCCTACCGCGTGCGCGGCCACCTGATGGCCGAGACCGACCCGCTGGAGTACAAGCAGCGCAAGCACCCCGACCTCGACATCCAGTCCCACGGGCTGACCCTGTGGGACCTCGAGCGCGAGTTCGCCACGGGCGGTTTCGGCGGCCGTCCGCTGATGAAGCTCCGCGAGATCCTGGGCGTGCTGCGCGACTCCTACTGCCGCACGGTCGGCATCGAGTACATGCACATCCAGAACCCCGAGGAGCGGGCCTGGATCCAGGCGCGGGTGGAGAAGGCGCACGCCTCCCCCGAGCGCGACGAGCAGCTCAACATCCTGTCGCGGCTCAACACCGCCGAGGCGTTCGAGACGTTCCTGCAGACGAAGTTCGTCGGCCAGAAGCGGTTCTCGCTGGAGGGCGGCGAGTCCCTGATCCCGCTGCTCGACTCGGTGATCAGCGACGCCGCCGACGAGGACCTCGACGAGGTCGTCATCGGCATGGCCCACCGCGGCCGCCTCAACGTGCTGGCCAACATCGTGGGCAAGTCCTACGCCCAGATCTTCGGCGAGTTCGAGGGCAACATCGACCCGCGCACCGCCCACGGCTCCGGTGACGTCAAGTACCACCTGGGCGCCACCGGCACGTTCACCGCGCCGAGCGGCAAGCAGATCACCGCCTCCGTGGTCGCCAACCCCTCCCACCTGGAGGCGGTCGACCCGGTGCTGGAAGGCGTCGTGCGGGCCAAGCAGGACCTCCTGGAGCGCGGCGAGGAGGGCTTCACCGTCCTTCCCGTCCTCGTCCACGGCGACGCGGCCTTCGCGGGCCAGGGCGTGGTGGCGGAGACGCTCAACCTGTCGCAGCTGCGCGGCTACCGCACCGGCGGCACCGTCCACGTCGTGGTCAACAACCAGGTCGGCTTCACCACCTCGCCCGCCTCCTCCCGCTCGTCGGTCTACGCGACCGACGTCGCGCGGATGATCCAGGCGCCGATCTTCCACGTCAACGGCGACGACCCCGAGGCCGTGGTGCGCGTGGGCCAGCTGGCCTACGAGTACCGCCAGGCGTTCCGCAAGGACGTCGTCATCGACCTCATCTGCTACCGCCGCCGCGGCCACAACGAGGGCGACAACCCCGCCTTCACCCAGCCGCTGATGTACGACCTGATCGACGCCAAGCGCTCGACCCGCAAGCTCTACACCGAGGCGCTGATCGGCCGGGGCGACATCACGGTCGAGGAGGCCGAGTCGGCGCTGCGCGACTACCAGGCCAAGCTGGAGCAGGCGTTCACCGAGACGCGCGAGGCGGCCAAGAAGCCGAAGGAGGCGGCCGCGATGCGGGTGCCTCCGGCGGAGGTCGTCAAGTGGTCCCACGCCGACACGCCGACGGCGATCAGCGACGAGACGCTCAAGCGCATCGTCGACACCCAGCTCAACCTGCCCGAGGGCTTCACGCCGCACCCGCGTCTCGCGCCGGTGCTGCAGCGCCGCGGCCAGATGGTCGAGACCGACTCGATCGACTGGGCGATGGGCGAGACGCTGGCGTTCGGCTCGCTGCTGATCGACGGCCACCCGGTGCGCCTGGTCGGCCAGGACTCCCGGCGCGGCACGTTCACCCAGCGTCACGCGGTGCTGGTCGACCGGATGACCGGCGCCGACCACACGCCGCTGAAGACCTTCAACCAGGGCACCACGAAGTTCTACGTCTACGACTCGCTGCTCAGCGAGTTCGCGGCGCTCGGCTTCGAGTACGGCTACAGCGTCGTGCGTCCCGACGCCCTGGTCGCCTGGGAGGCGCAGTTCGGCGACTTCGTCAACGGCGCCCAGACGATCATCGACGAGTTCATCTCGTCCGGTGAGCAGAAGTGGGGCCAGAAGTCGTCGGTCGTGCTGCTGCTCCCGCACGGCTTCGAGGGTCAGGGTCCCGACCACTCCTCGGCCAGGATCGAGCGGTTCCTCCAGGTCTGCGCGCTCGACAACATGACGGTCGCGCAGCCGTCCACGCCGGCCAACTACTTCCACCTGCTGCGCTGGCAGGTGGAGTCCAACCGGCACAAGCCGATGGTGGTCTTCACGCCCAAGTCGCTGCTGCGGCACAAGGCGGCCACGTCCAAGGCGTCCGACTTCACGACGGGCACCTTCCAGCCGGTCCCGAGCGACACCACGGTCGCCCCGGCCACGGTCACCCGCGTGGTCCTGGTCTCGGGCAAGCTCTACTACGACCTGGCCGCCCACCGCGACAAGTCGGGCCGCGACGATGTCGCGATCGTCCGGCTTGAGCGGCTCTACCCGTTCCCCGGGGAAGAGCTGGCCGCTGAGCTGGCCCGCTACGGGGCGCAGGCCGAGCTGGTGTGGGCGCAGGACGAGCCGGTGAACATGGGTCCGTGGCCCTACCTGACGCTGAAGCTGGCCGAAGACCCGCAGACGCTCGGCGGCCGCTCGATCCGCCGCGTCTCGCGTACGCCGAACAGCTCGCCCGCGACGGGTTCGCACAACTCGCACGACACGGAGCTGGAGGACATCCTCCACCAGCTCTTCGGCTGAGCAGGCACCACCAGTGAGCCCCCGGCCGCCCGGCCGGGGGCTCTTCTGTTGACGGCAGGGCGAGTCCCTGCCCCGGCACGAGAGGGAACACCGATGTACTTCACCGATCGAGGGATCGAGGAACTGGTCGCTCGGCGGGGCGAGGAGGAGGTCAGCCTGCTCTGGCTCGGCGAGCGGCTGCGCGAGTTCGTCGATCTCAACCCCGAGTTCGAGACCCCGGTCGAGCGGCTGGCCACGTGGCTGGCCAGACTCGACGACGAGGACGACGAGTAACGCGTTCTTCCGCAGACGCGATACATCTTGAGTTTTCGAGTAACGCGACATATCGTGTCTTGTGTAGAGATGATTCTCGTCGAGGAGGCGTACGTTCATGGAGAAGTGGACGCTGGAGGCCCCGGAGCAGCTCACCTTCGGGCCCGTGGAGTCGCTTGAGGTGAGGATCGTCGCAGGCCGCCTGGCCGTGCTCGCCAGCGACGGCCCGCCCACGCTGGAGCTGACCGAGATCGAGTCGGCCGCGCCGCTGCTCGTCAGTTATGACGAGCTGACCAAGGAGCTCGTCATCGCCTACGAGGGCCTGACGTGGGACGGCCTGCTCGGCTGGCTCAAACGCGACCGGCGCAGGACCAACCTGACGATCACCGTGCCCCGGGGTTGCCGGGTCAACGCCGAGGTCGTCAGCGCGTCCACGGTCCTGGCCGGGTTCGAACGCTCCACCCGGGTCAAGAGCGTCTCCTCCGAGGTCGTGCTCGACGGCGTGAGCGGCGAGGTCTCCGCCTCGACCGTCTCCGGCTCGATCGAGAGCCGGGCCATGGACGGCGACCTGTCGATGAAGACCGTCTCGGGCGAGCTGACGCTGGCCGACGGCACCCCGCGCCGGCTGAAGGCGAGCACGGTCTCCGGCCGCATCACCGCCGACCTGGCGCTGCGGCCGACGAGCCACGTGACCTTCAACAGCGTCTCGGGCGCCATCCTGGTCCGGGTGCCGGAGAACGTCGAGACCGACGTCAGCGTCAGGAGCACGTCCGGCCGGCTGAGCTCGACCTTCGACGAACTGTCCGTGGAAAGCAGCCCCGGCTCCAAGACCCTGTCGGGGCGGCTGGGTGGCGGCATGGCCTCGCTGTCGGCGCACACCGTCTCCGGCGAGGTCGCGCTGCTCAAGGGAGAGAAGGAATGAGCCCTGTCTTCGGTCACGGCCGGCTCCGGCTGTACCTGCTCAAGCTGCTGGAGGAGAGCCCGCGGCACGGCTACGAGGTGATCCGCCTGCTGCAGGACCGCTTCCTCGGCGTCTACTCGCCCTCCCCCGGCACGATCTACCCGCGCCTCGCCCGCCTGGAGGAGGAGGGCCTGGTCACGCACGAGGTGGTCGAGGGCAAGAAGGTGTTCTCGATCACCGACAAGGGCCGCGAGGAGCTCAACGCCCGGCTCGACGAGCTCGACGACCTGGAGCAGGAGATCTCCGCCTCCGTGCGCGACATCGCCCGCGAGGTCAAGGAGGACGTCCGCGACACGGTGAAGTCGCTGCGCGACGAGCTGACCCGGATGGCCAAGGACGTACGCACCGGCACCCGCGAGAGCGCCAAGACCGTGCGCGACAAGCAGGCCGAAGAGCTCAAACGGCTCAAGGAGCAGCAGAAGCGGCAGTGGATGGCGCACGCCAACCAGTGGCAGGAGGAAAGCGACCGGCTGGCCGGCGAGTGGCGCCGCATCTGGACGGACATCTGGAGCACGCTCGGCGGCGACACCGTCAACCGGGTCGAGCTCGACGCCGAGCTGGGCGAGCTCCTCGCCGACTTCGTGGCCCAGGCCCGCACGGAGGCGTCCGAGGCCGCCCTGACCCCGCAGAAGCTGGCCGAGCTGCACGCCGTGCTCGACGACGCGTCCGCCCGCATCCGCGACATCCTCGAACGCTGACTTCCT
>JABFVJ010000480.1 GCA_013362835.1 Nonomuraea sp.
CACGAGCCCGCGTGCCCGGGCGAACGCGGCGGCACCGGGGCGGGCGGGCCGGGCACCGGCGTCGCCGGGGTGTCGGCCTCGCGGATGCGCCACGCGGTGGCCCTCGCGTACTCGCGGCCGCCCGAGCGCACGCTCGCCGACAGGCACTGCACGCGCTTGCCGTCGCGGACCACGTCGGTCGAGACCTCCAGCTCGGCCACCGGGACCGGCGCGAACACGTCGACCGCCAGCCTGGACAGCGCGAGCCCCGGCCGCGGCGCGGTCTGGGCCAGCTCGTGCGCGATCAGGGCCGTGACCGGCCCCATGTGCTGCGTGGCGGGGTCCCAGGGCCCCTGCGTGTGCTCGGAGGCGAGATAGCGCCCCTGCCCGAGACCGCTGTACATCGCCATGACGAACGCCTCAGATCTCGTCGGGGATGTCGGCGATGTCGTCGAGGGCCGCGGCCAGCTCGTCGGGATCGCCACCGATGCGCTCGGCGATCTCGATCAGCACGTGGAGCACGTCGTGGCGGTCGTGGCCGAGGTCGAGCAGCCGCTGGGCGGCCTCCCACAGCTGCGGCGGGTCGCCGTCCCACAGCCGGGTGGCGATCTCCTCGTGCCAGGCCAGGTGCTCCTGGTCGATCGCGCCGCCGTGGTCGATCTCGAGTAACGTACGCCGGTCCGCCTCGTCGGCCGGGTTGAGCCGGTCGAGGTCGATCCCGTTGTGCACGCCCTGCAGGAACGGGAACGCGAACACCCGCCTGGCCAGCGCCGACAGGTCGCCGTCTGGCAGCAGCCGCTCCAGCAACGGCCGGTCGAGCCCGAACGACGTCGGGTCGCGGTACGCCTCAGGGAACTTGCCCGTCGCCTCCCACACCGCGTCGAGCGTGGCCTTGAGCCCCTGCTCCGGCAGGCCCGTACGGCGCGCCGCGAACCGCGCCCACGCCGACAGCACGTGCGGCATCGCCTCCTGCTCGGCCACGCTCAGCATCACCTTGCGCGGCAGCCAGTCGAGCAGGAACGTCTCGCACTTGGTCGGGCTCACCCGCAGCGGACGGTTGAAGTCGCGCTCGCACCCGTAGTCGATGATGTGGTCGGCGCAGCGCGAGGCCGCCGACGGGTCCGACAGGTGCTCGGCCGCGTCGGAGGCCAGGAACTCCGCGGCCAGCATCGCCCGTCGCTCGCGGCTGTAGGGCGCCTCGATGTGCAGCGGCGCCGGACGCTTGCGGCCGGGCGGCAGCGCCTTCAGCCGGGCGCGGGCGAAGGCGTGGTAGGCGCTGTAGCTGTCGCTGACCGGGGGCGGCGTCTTGGGCTCCTTGGTGGCCTTCATCGCCGACTCCAGCAGCGCCCTGGCCTGCTCGGGCTGGATCTCCTCGAACAGCAGCATCGCGTTGCCGGACGCCTCGGCCCTGGCCTGCTCCAGCAGCTTGTCGACGTGGGAGGACACCCAGGCGTCGCGGGCCATCCCGTTCATGTTGTAGTCGACGACCAGGACCAGCGCGTGGCGGTCGCTCGGCAGCGATGCCTCGTTCCAGCGGTAGGCGAAGGTGCAGATCACGGTGTCCTGGTCGCCGTAGGCGTCGCGGGAGACGTAGCAGCCGGTGGGCTTGACCGCGCCGACCTTGTCGGCCCAGCCTGGCCTGGCCACGCCCGACTCCATCATCGCCAGCGCCGCGCCCTCGGCCTTGGCGCCCTGCCGGGCGGTGCCCAGATAGGCCAGGCACACCAGCAGCGTCAGGGAGGCGGGGGTGCCGGCCTTGGCCGCGTAGTCGACCAGGCCCTCCCCGAGGACCTGCTCCACGTCGCCGCCCCTGACCCGCCTGCCCCACCAGGCCCCGATCATGTCGGAGACCATCAGCTCCGCGTCGAGAGGGCTGCGCACCGCGAGCAGCTCGCGGGCCGCCTGCACCATCTCCTTGAACACGTCGTCTGGCGGGGTGCTCTCCCGGGGATCTCGTCGGTGTCGGCGCACGCCCTCACTCTCTCGTATTCCAGGCGCGAACGGTGAAGAGAACCCGGCCTGGTGACCCCGATGTTATCGGCGGAGGCGCGGTCAGCGCGGACTTCGGGGCGGCGGGGCGGAATTCACGATGGCGAGCAGATGCTCGCGAGCGATGCGTTCCACGATCTCGGGCGTCGCGGAGACGCCGAGATGCTGCGTACACGCGCACACGTCGGCCACGCACCGGTCGATCGTGTCCACGGGTACGGTCAGGAACTCTTCGGCCAGCCTGAGACTGACCGGCTCCCTGAGGAAGCGTGTGGCCAGAGCGAGCATAGATGTGAGATTCCTCGAGAAACCTGGGAGCAAACCCCCAGGAACGTCTGTGGGGTGACTTGCGCTCCCATTTCATCTTTTCTCGGGCCTGTGTCAAGGCTCCGCGACGCCTGTGTTCGCTGTTCGTGCAAAGCTGTTTCCATGCGCATCCAGCTCGCCCAGCGGGACGAGGCAGACGAGCTCCTCGGCCGCAGCCCGCTCGCCCTGCTCGTCGGCATGCTGCTCGATCAGCAGATCCCCATGGAGTGGGCGTTCACTGGGCCCTACACCATCTCGGAGCGGCTCGGCCACGACCTCACCGCCGAGGAGATCGCCGCCTGCGAGCCCGAGGCGTTCGCCGCGCTCCTGGCCGAGAAGCCGGCCGTGCACCGCTACCCCAAGTCGATGGCGGCCCGCGTCCAGCAGCTCGCGGCCTACCTCGTCGCACACTACGACGGGCAGCCGGAGAAGATCTGGACCGACGCGGCCGACGCGAAGGACTTGATGAAACGACTGCAGGCCCTTCCGGGATACGGCAAGCAGAAGGCCCAGATTTTTTTGGCATTGCTGGGGAAGCAGTTGGGGGTCCAGCCGTCAGGCTGGCGAGAAGCAGCCGGACTCTATGGCGAGGAGGGGTCATACCGATCGGTCGCCGACGTGGTCGACGCCGACAGCCTGGGCCGGGTGCGCGCCGCCAAGCAGGAGGCCAAGCGCGCGGCCAAGGGCGAGTAACCTGATCTTGCTGCGCAACGTGGAGCGACTTTGACAGGATGCGTTGACCCTTATGGCGACCGGGCGGCGGCGGGGGCTTCCGTCGGCGCATGCCCATCGCCGATGATGTACTGCAGAATCCGGTCGCCCGGAGCTGCGCTACGCCGATACACAGTTATGGAGATGTGCCGCGTGGGAGACCCTGGCACGCGACGGAGGTGCCGACCATGAGCGCCGAGACCTCCGTTCCCCGTCCCCGGGAGTCGGATGTGGACATCTCAGACTCCGCCCTGTTCAAGGGCATGCTGTCGGAGGCCGAGTTCGCCTTCGCGTTCTTCGACGGCGATGGCCGCGTCCAGCGGGTCAACGACGTCTTCAGCGATGTCGTCAACGTGCCCGCCGAGCGGCTCGTGGGCCGCTCGCCCGTCGAGGTGCTCGCGGCCGACCTGAGCCAGATCATCACCCACGCCGTCCAGGCCGTCATCGAGAGCGACGCGCCGGTCACCGAGGGTCGCGTACGCGTCCGCACCGCCGAGGGCGACACGCGCCACTGGTCGCTGTCGTTCTCCCCGGTCCACGACGAGGCGGGCGAGCTGCGCGCCATCGCGCTCGTGGGCCTCGACGTGACCGAGAGCCGCCAGACCGAGGAGGCGCTGCGCCGCAGCGAGGAGCGCTACCGCTCGCTCGTCGAGGCCCAGTCCCAGCTCGTGTGGATCACCTCGCCCACCGGCGCCGTCGTCGAGGACGCGCCCCAGTGGCGCGCCATCACCGGCCAGGGCCTGGAGGAATACCTCGCCAACGGCTGGCTGGAGGTCGTGCACCCCGAGGAGCGCCAGCAGACCGAGGAGGCCTGGCGCGAGGCGCTGCGCGGCCGCACGATGTTCGAGTGGAACTACCGGGTCCGCACCCGGGCCAGCGGCTACCGCCACTTCGAGGTCCGCGCCGTGCCGATCATCAGGCACGGCAGGGTCGTCGAGTGGGTCGGCGCCAACACCGACGTCACCCCGCAGCGCGAGGCCGAGGAGATGCGCGGCCGGCTGACCGACCAGCTCGGCGCCGCCGCCCTGCGCACCGCCCGGCTCCAGGGCGCCACGGCCCAGCTGGCCGAGGCCCTGACGGTCGAGCAGGTGGTGCAGGTCATCATCGACGTCGGCCGCACCGCGCTGGCCGCCGACCGCTCGGCCGTGGCGCTGCTCGACACCGACCGCGCCGCGCTCAAGCTGGTCAACGGCGAGGGCATCCCCGAGGTCCCGGGCGCGGGCGACGAGATCCCGCTGTCCCACTCCAACGTGATGACCATGGCCGTCAACAGCCGCAGGCCGGTCTTCGCCGAGTCGCCCGAGTCGCTGAAGGCCCAGCTGCTGGAGGCGGGCGACGACGAAGAGGTGCTGGCCGGCTTCATCAGCCACGGCGACGAGCGGGCCTGGGTCGGCCTGCCGCTGCTCGCCGCGGGCCGGGCGCTCGGCGCGCTGCGCTTCTCGTTCACGCGCCCGCAGAAGATCTCCCAGGAGGACGGCGTCTTCCTGGAGGCGCTGGCCGGGCAGTGCGCCCTGGCGGTGGAGCGGGCCACGCTGTTCGAGCGCGAGCACCGCACCGCCGAGACGCTGCAGCGCAGCCTCCTGCCCGACCGCCTGCCGGTGGTCAAGGGCCTGGTGCTGGCCCAGCGCTTCCGCTCGGGCAGCCGCCACGTCCAGGTCGGCGGCGACTGGTACGACGCGTTCGTCCTCCAGGACGGTCGCGTGGCGGCCGTCGTCGGCGACGTCATGGGCAAGGGCGTCAAGGCCGCGGCCGGCATGGGCCGCATCCGCAACGCCATGCGGGCGCTGGCGCTCACCAACCCGCCGCCCGCGGCCGTGCTCACGGGCCTCGACCGGGTCTTCGAGGCCACGGAAGAGGAGGAGCAGGTCACCACCCTGGCCTACATGGTCGTCGAGCCCGTCACGGGCGAGGGCACGCTGGCCATGGCCGGCCACCCGCCGCCCGTCCTGGTCTCACCACAGGGCACGGCGATCCTGTGCGACGCCGAGCCGGGCACACCGCTCGGCTGGCCGACCAGTCGCCGGCAGTTCCGGTTCGTGGTGCCGCCCGGACACACCGCCGTGCTCTACTCCGACGGTCTCGTGGAGAACCGGAAGCGGGGTCTCGACGCCGGTCTCGCAGAGATTTGCAGTGTTGTGACCGAAGCGCCGCCTGAGGTCGTGAGTAGTCCGCACATGCTGCTGGACTTCCTGGTTGACCGGATGTTGTCTGGTTATGAACAGGATGATGACGTTACCGCGCTCGCAATTCACGTACCGCCGGCCACGAAGAGTGACTGAATGAAACAGTCATAACGGTTGCTTTCGGGTATCAGTGCCCCGCTTACGTACGCACTACTGTCTTGGTCGGCCTAGGGTGGAGGACAACCGCCGGGAGGTGGCCGTATGGAGTGCGGGGTCGTGCCACAATGCTGTGTCAGGTCCGTCGCGCATCGCACGGCCTCACCGATCTCCGAGAGAGGCAACAGCCCCCAGCGGGCATCTGGGTCCATTGTCGCCACGCGTTCGTTCGAGAGGTGTTCGTGTCGCCTGCAAGTTCGACTCGCTCGAAGCCACAAGAGCTGAACGAGCCCGTCATTCAGCGACTGCTCGAGCGTGGGCGCTCGCAGGGTTTCCTCGAGTCTGAGGATGTCCGTCAGGCCTTCGAGGAGGCGGACATCCCCATGTCGCACGCCGCCGCGTTCTTGCGGAACCTCAGCAAAGAGGGCGTGACCGTGGTGGTGACCGCCGCGGATTCGGCTGCGCCGAAGAAGTCTCGTGGTCCAGCAAAGCGCCGCACCGCTGCCCCCGTCAAGACCAAGACGGCAGCGGCCGCCAAAGAGCAGCAGCCCGAGACCGTGACCGCGGTCGTGGGCGCCGCTGAGGCCGAGCCGGCCGCCAAGAAGCCGGCTCCGCCCAAGAAGGCCGCTCCCGCTCCGAAGAAGGCGGCTCCGGCCGCCGCCAAGAAGGCCAAGCCAGAAGTCGCAAGCGCTGGGCCTGCCGAGACCAAGCCGAAGGCGTCCGACGGCGGCAAGGCCGCGGACACCGACGACGAAGACCTCGAGCTCGACGGCGACGTGGAGCTCGACGACCTTGAGGACATCGAGGTCGACGACATCGTGGCCGAGGACGAGACCGAAACCGAGGCCGAAACCGACTCCGACGACGACTCCGACGACGAGCCCAAGCCCGCCGAGGTGGCCGCCGTCGAGAAGACCGAGGACGAAGTCCTCATCCTCTCCGACGACGACGATGACGCCCCGGTCGCCCAGGTGGCCGCCGCCGGCGCCACCGCCGACCCGGTCAAGGACTACCTCAAGCAGATCGGCAAGGTCCCCCTGCTCAACGCCGAGCAGGAGGTCGAGCTGGCCAAGCGCATCGAGGCCGGCCTGTTCGCCGAGGAGCAGCTCGGCGGCGGGGAGACCGAGAGCCTGCCCGTCGACGTCCGGGCCGAGCTCGAATGGATCGCCGAAGACGGCCGCCGTGCCAAGAACCACCTGCTGGAGGCCAACCTCCGGCTCGTGGTCTCGCTGGCCAAGCGCTACACCGGGCGCGGCATGCTGTTCCTCGACCTGATCCAGGAGGGCAACCTCGGCCTGATCAGGGCCGTGGAGAAGTTCGACTACACCAAGGGCTACAAGTTCTCCACCTACGCCACGTGGTGGATCCGGCAGGCGATCACGCGTGCCATGGCCGACCAGGCGCGGACCATCCGCATCCCGGTCCACATGGTCGAAGTGATCAACAAGCTGGCCCGCGTCCAGCGGCAGATGCTGCAGGACCTCGGCCGCGAGCCCACGCCGGAAGAGCTGGCCCGCGAGCTGGACATGACGCCCGAGAAGGTCGTCGAGGTCCAGAAGTACGGCCGCGAGCCCATCTCCCTCCACACCCCGCTGGGTGAGGAGGGTGACAGCGAGTTCGGTGACCTCATCGAGGACTCCGAGGCCATCGTGCCGGCCGACGCCGTCAGCTTCACGCTGCTCCAGGAGCAGCTGCACTCCGTTCTCGACACGCTGTCGGAGCGGGAGGCGGGCGTCGTGTCCATGCGTTTCGGCCTCACCGACGGCCAGCCGAAGACCCTTGACGAGATCGGCAAGGTTTACGGGGTCACCCGTGAGCGCATCCGCCAGATCGAGTCCAAGACCATGTCCAAGCTGCGCCACCCGTCCCGGTCCCAGGTCCTCCGCGACTACCTGGACTAAAAAGCCCCACCCGACCGCCCCGCCCAGGCCACCGCCCGGACGGGGCGTTCGCTTTCCCCCACCCAAAATTCCCCTTGCCCCGGCCTCTTGCCCCGGCCTCTTGCCCCGGCCTCTTGCCCCGGCCTCTTGCCCCGGCCTCTTGCCCATGGCCCCGGTCCTTTGCCCGTGGCCTCTTGGCCGTGGCTTCCGCACGTGGGATCCCACCCGCGAAGCCGCGCTGTAAGCCGCCCGCGTAACCCGCCCGCGTAACCCGCCCGCGTAACCCGCCCGCGCAACCCGCCGGCGCAAGCCCGTCCTGATACGGCGGCGACATGCACGTCCATCCGACTGGGCCGGCGACCTCGTGGGCCTGCCCGCCGACGCGGGCGCCGCCCGGCACGTGCTCAACCTGCTTGCGGGCAACGTATCCGGGCACCGCGTCTGCGATCGGGAGGCGCTTGACCGCTGGACGGCGAGAACTTGCCCAGGCCCGATGCCACCCAATCTGCGCGCATGGGCGGTTAGGGAGCCGACGACATCCCGGCGGTGCGCTTTGCTGTGCTGCCGTTGGCCACTGCGGCTCCGGACAGTGGCGATCTCAGGG
>JABFVJ010000144.1 GCA_013362835.1 Nonomuraea sp.
CCGGTCACGCGGTCGGCCGCCGTCACGGTCACCCTGTCCGCCGGGTCGAGCCGCCCGGCGTCGGCCTGCCGGCAGAACTCCACCAGCAGCGGCACCTTGAACACCGACGCGAGGGGCACCGGCTCGTCCGGCAGGTGCCCCAGCTCGCGCCCCGAGTCGACGTCGCGGGCGTGCAGCCAGCCGGTCACCCCCGCCGCCGTGAACAGCGCCTCGAACTCGGGCCCGCTCATGCCAGCATCCCCGGCCTCCGGCTGATCCGCCGCTCGGGCGCGGCGCCCTCGTCGGTCATCCCGGCGCTCTCCTTCAACGTCCGTACGGCCACGGCGGAGAACGCGGTGACCGCGCCCGTCGCGACCCGCCAGGCGGTGGAGACCCGGCACGCGATCGGCGAGCCTAGCAGCGGCCGCCACGCCAGCCCAGACGCCTGCGTACGCGGCCCGAACGCCACCGCCGCGCCCGCCAGCACCAGGCCGAGCCCGGCGCCCTGGTGCACCCGCGGGGGGACGTAGCCGTGCCTGCGGCACTCGGCAAGCAGCTCGGCGTGCAGCCCCGGCTCGCCGTCCTTGGGCGGCGTCAGCAGGTCGCGTCCTGCGAGGTCGGCCAGGTGCAGCTCGCCGATCCGGGCGAGCGGGTCGTCCTCGGCGAGCAGCACGCCCTGGGGCTGCACGAGCACCTGGCCGAAGCGCAGGCCGGGGGCGGAGACCGGGTGGCGGACGAGCCCGACGTCGATCGTGCCCTCGGCGAGCGCGCTCACCTGGTCGGCCGTCCAGATCTCAGCGGGTACGAGCCGTACGTCCGGATCGGTCCGGCGGAAGCCCGCGACCAGGGCGGCGATCACGGTGGCGGCCAGGTCGGGCGGGACCCCGATCCTGAGCACGCCGCCTTCGCCGTGGTGGGCCAGCTCGCGCAGCCGTTCGACCCTGGCGACGATCTCGCGGGCCTCGCCGAGCAGCAGCCGGCCGGCCTCGGTCAGCCGGACCTGGCGGGCGGACCGGTCGAAGAGCTGCACGCCGAGCTCCTCCTCCAGGCGCTTGATGCGCTGGCTGAGCGGCGGCTGCGCCATGCCGAGGCGGATCGCCGCGTTGCCGAAGTGCAGCTCCTCGGCGACCACGGTGAAGTAATAGAGATGCCGGACAAGGTCCACGACCAGCAACTATATCCAGATTTATATCGATCTATCACTCATATCAGTATTTGACGCCTTTCCTTTGCCTCTGGTGTCCTCTGGGGCATGGCATCACCAACGGGGGCACTGTACGGACACCTTCGACCCGAGAAACCCGGGCGGCGGCGCGCATGGCCGCTGGTCCTGGCGTCACTGCTGGTCCTGGCCCTGGTCGCGGGGGTCGTGGTCCGGCTGTCGCGCACCGAGGGCTCGGCCGAGGAGACGACCGACGCGTACCTCTCTGCCTGGTCCGACCAGAACTATGCGAAGATGCGCGAACTCGTCGCCGACCCGCCCGCCGACTTCGAGTCCTGGCACCGGAAGTTCCGCACCGACCTCAAGCTCATCGGGGCGGACTTCACCCGGCCCCGCCCGCACGGCGTCTTCCCCGACACCGGCCCCGACGACGACGGCTACATGGGCTTCGAGGCCAAGCTGACCGGCCTGCACAACTGGGAGTACGGAGGCCGGCTCAAGCTGGTCGAACGCGACCGCACGTGGAAGGTCGCCTGGACCCCGGCCGCCATCCATCCCATGCTCAAGAAGGGCCTGTCGCTGCGCACGGTCGTCCAGAAGCGCGACCCCGTCAGAGTCCTCGCCGCCGACGGCGCCGAGATCGGCGGCCCCGGCGCGCCCGGCTCGGTGCAGCAGCTCGTGGAGGGCATCAAGCAGACCTACCCCGACCGCTTCGACGGCGGCGGCGACTCGATCATCGGCCTCTACCGGGGCGACGAGCTGGTCGACACGCTCGCCAAGCCGCTCGGCACCGAGCCGTTCCCCACGACGATCGACCTGAAAGTGCACGAAGCCGGGGCGAAGGCGCTCGAAGGGGTGAGCAAGCCGGCCTCGCTCGTCGCGCTGCGCGCCTCGACCGGCGAGATGCTGGCCGTGGTCAACAAGCCGGGCGGCTTCAACCGGGCGCTGCTCGGCAAGTACCCGCCCGGGTCGACGTTCAAGGTCGTCACGGCCTCGGCGCTGGTCGCGGACGGGGTCGAGCCGGGCAAGCAGGTCACCTGCCCCGCCGAGAAGAACATCGGCGGCTTCCCCTTCCACAACGCGGGCTTCGAGGACTTCGGCACGATCTCCTTCCAGGACGCGTTCGCGCACTCGTGCAACACGACGTTCGGCGAGATGAGCGTGGCCGAGCTGAACGGCGGGCGGCTCGCCGAGGTCGCGCGGAGCTTCGGCTTCGGCACCCCGATCAAGCCGGGCGTGCCCGCCGTACGCGCCGAGTTCCCCGACCCGAAGGACGACACCGACCTGGCCTCCGCCTCGATCGGCCAGGGCAGGGTGCTGGCCAGCCCGCTCAACATGGCCTCCGTCGCCGCCGCCATCGCCTCGGGCGCGTGGATCCCGCCGCGCATCGTCGCCAAGGAGCTCGCGACCGACGACCGGCCGCGCCCGCTGGAGCGGGACGTGGTGGCCGCGCTGCGCAAGCTGATGCCCGCCGTGGTCACCGACGGCACCGCCCACGCCGTACGGTTCCCCGCCGGCACCGCCGGCAAGACCGGCACCGCCGAATACGGCTCGGGCCGGGAGCCCCCCGCGCACTCGTGGTTCATCGGCTACAAGGGCGACGTGGCGTTCGCGGTCATCGTCGAGGGCGGCGGCGCCGGCTCGGCCGTCGCGGCCCCCGTGGCCGCCCGCTTCCTCAACGCCCTCCCCTGACGCCCTCCCCTGACGCCGGGCCATGACTCCCGGCCATGACTCCCGGCCATGACGCCGGGCCCTGACCGGACGAGCCGGGGGTCAGCCGGCCTTGCGGTCCAGCGGCGAGGTCAGGGCCGCCACGGCGGCCACCACCTCCGAGGCGTTGGACAGGTCGGGCAGCACCAGGTCGGCCCCCGCCTCCCGCAGCTCGGCGGCCATCGACCGCCCCGAGGCGACCCCGATCATCGCCGCCCCGCCGATCTTGGCGGCCTGCACGTCACGCGTGGAGTCGCCCACCACCACCGTGTTCGCCGCCGTGAACGGCGTGCCCAGCCGCTGCTTGGCCCGGCCCTGCGCCACCTGCAGCAGCGTCGCCTTGGGGTAGACCTCCTCGCCGTAGCCGCCGAGCTCGAAGTCGACGTACTTGTCGAGCCCGAACGCCCTGAGCTTGAGGACCGCGTTGCTCTTGATCGTGCCGGTCAGCACCGACTGCACCACGCCGTCGAGCCTGGCCACCGACTTCAGCGCGTCCTTGGCCCCCTGCATCATCCGCCCCTCCTTGGCCAGCCGCCCACGCCGGTCGGCGAAGGCCGAGGCGAGCGCGGTGAGGAACGCGGGCAGGTGCTCGTCCTCAGCCTGAATGCCGTTGACGGCCAGCGTCTCGAAGACGATCTCGGAATCGGGCCGGCCGAGCGGCGGCACGAGCTTCACCAGCGGTCGCCCGGTCACGGCGCGGAACGCCTCGGCGTAGGCGTCTCTGGTCACGATGGCGACGTCGACCAGCGTGAGGTCGACGTTCCAGAGCACAAGGCGGTTGATGGCGGCCTCCTGAGGGGTTACCGGCAAGAGTACGGCCGGAGCCCGGCCCACGCCGCCCGCCGGACGAATCAGGCGTACATCATCGCCTGGGCGAGCGTGTCGACGACGGGCAGCCCCGTGCTCTCCAGCTCGGCCCGCGTGGTCATGCCGCCCGTGTAGAGCACGGCCCGCGCGCCCACGTGCCGGGCGGCGAGCCCGTCGTCGACGCTGTCGCCGATCACCAGGACCTCGCCGGGGTCGACGTCGAGGCTCTCGATGTGGGCCGTCATGTGGGCGGCCTTCTCGCCCCCGGTGCTCCCGACCAGGCCGTCGATCCTGGTGAAGTGGCGGGTGATGCCGAAGGACTCGACCGTCGGCACCAGGTGCGCGTGCGGCGCCATCGAGCAGAGCGACTGGGTGCCGGCCCAGCCGCCCAGCACGAGCTCGGCGTCGGGGGCGAGCCGGCAGGCCGGGCTCAGCCGGAAGTAGTGCTCGTGGAAGCCGTTGTCCAGCAGCTCCCACTCCCCTTCGGCGAGCGGCCTGCCGAGCATGCGCTCGTAGGCGACCCAGATGGGACGGGTGTAGACCGCGCGGAACCCGTCGGCGGTCAGCTCAGGCAGCGCGTACGGCTTGAAAAGGGCGTTCGTGGCTCCTACGACAGCGTCGATGTCGTGAAAGAGCGTCCCGTTCCAATCCCAGATGATGTGCTTTGTCATTTCATATCGAGCTTAATCGGTACGCGTCACTACGAACGCAGAAGGTCGGGGATCTCCTGCGTGGCGTACCACATGAGCTCGTGGGCCTCCGCGCCGTCGACCGTGAACCTGGCGTCGTCGTCGCCCCTGTCGGCGGCCGGCAGCGCGTCGGCGGCGGCCTCGACGTCGGCCGCCGCGCCGGGGTCGTCGATGTGCACGGCGGCCACCTTGGCCAGCGGGACAGGCCCGGAGAGCCGGACGCGGGCCCGCTCCTCCAGCTCGACCCCGGCCGTGACCGACCCGTCGGGCACCTCGGCGGCGACCACCACCCGGCGCGGGCCGGGGTCGACGCCGTCGGCGCGGTCGGCGGCGAGCATCCGCAGCGAGGCGCGGGCGGCCTCGGTGAGCGCCACGTATTCGAGCTCCTCGGTGTCTCCCGAGGCGTACCACTCGGTCAGCGCGGGGGTCACCGCGTAGCCGGTCAAGGGGGCCGGGCCCAGCTCCCCCGCCTCGACCGCGCGGGCCAGGGCCGGGAGCGTGCACGGCAGATAGACGCGCATCACGAACCTTTCCGATATCGCAAGGGCTCTATCATGCCCGCCGCAGCGGGAGGCTGAGGACGGACTCGAGCTCCGCGATGGTCGTGTCGGCGTCGCGGTGGTGGATGCCGATGATCCCGAGGGCGCGGGCGGCCTGGATGTTGGCCTCGATGTCGTCGATGAACACGCACTCCTCGCCGGGCAGGCCGAGCTGGTCGAGGGCGTGGCGGAAGATGCGCTCCTCGGGCTTGCGCATGCCGACCTCGCCGGAGATCACGACCGCGTCGAAGAGCCCGTCCCATTCATGCCGGGGGTAACTGTTGGACCAGGAGTTAGACAACAAACACGTCTTAACCCCATTTTTCCGTACGTCTCGGAGCATGTCGTACATGGCGTCGACCCGTTCGAACTCCGCGAACATCCGCGTGAGCAGGCCCTCGGCCACCGGAGGCACGCCGTCGACGGTCATCAGCCGGGCCGCCAGGTCGCGCTCGAAGGCCGCGCCGTCGAGCTCGCCGCGTTCGAGCGCGTGCACGATGTTGTCGCCGTCGCCGCTGCGATAGGCGTGGTCGATCAGCTCGCGCATCACCGTGCGGTAGTGGGCGCCGTCGATCCTGTCGGCCGCGATCCACCGGGCGATGGAGTCGGTCAGGCTGGTCGTGAGCACGCCGCCCCAATCGATGAGCACCCCTGCGACCACGACCGCCTCCTCGTTCGAACCGGTTCCAGGATAGAACGCGCCAAAAGCGGCCTTCGCACGGCCTGGCCCCTTTTCCAGCCGGACGAAACCCCCGAAAAGAGATGTCCGATTCGTCCAGTTAGGGTGTTTTTCCAGCGAAAGATCGCTACCAGAAAGGACCGCCGTGCGGACGACGATCCTGATCACCTCACCGGAATGGAAAGCTCCAGGACTGGACCTCTTCCAGTTCGCGCCGATCATCCCCGGCGGGCCGGAATGGCTCACCAAACCGGTGCTTATCGCCCTGCTCAGCGCGGCCATCGCCATCGCCGTGTGCTGGGCCGCCTTCGCCAGGCCGAAGCTCGTGCCCCGCGGCTGGCAGAGCATCGGCGAGTACGCCTACGTGTTCGTACGCGAACAGATCGCCCGGCCCAGCCTCGGCAAGGACGCCGACCGATGGATGGGCTTCCTCCTCACGATCTTCCTGACCGTACTGATCTGGAACCTGATGGGCGTGATCCCGCTCATCCAGTTCCCGGTCGCCGCGCACTGGGAATTCCCGCTGGTGCTCGCCCTCGTCGTGTACGGCATCAAGCTCTACCTCGGCATCAGGCACCACGGCCTGCGCGGCTACCTGAGGGGCGTCATGCACCTGCCCGGCCTGCCCGGCTGGGCGTACGCGCTCTACGCCCCGCTGATCCTGATGGAGACGTTCGTCAACTCGCTGTTCACCCACTTCATCCGGCTGTTCGCGAACATGTTCGCCGGCCACGTCATCCTGGCCTTCTTCAGCTCGGTCGGCTTCTGGTTCCTGTTCGAGCGGCTCTCCGCGCAGGGGGCGGTGCTCGGCGTGCTGGGCGTGGCCATGACGGTCGTGATGACCGCGCTGGAGCTGCTCATCATGTTCCTCCAGGCGTACCTGTTCGCCATGCTGGCCGCGATGTTCATCGCCAGCGGCCTGCACGGCTCGCACTAGTCCGCCTCGCGGACCTTGGCGGCCAGCCTGCGGTGCTCGGGCGAGCGCAGCACGCGGGCCGCCTCCTCCGCCGACGCGACGGGCGCCTTGGCCAGCAGTCCCCTCTTCTGCTTGAGCGTGAGCAGCCTGGTGACCGACTGGTCGAGGCGGTCCCGCGAGATCCGCCCCGCCTTCACCGCGCCCAGCACCGCCTGGTACGCCTTCCGCAGGTCGTACGGCATGAGCAGCAGATCGGCCCCGGCCAGCACGGCGCGTACGGCCACCTCGCCGTCGCCGTACTTCTTGCGCACGCCCTCCATGTTGAGCGCGTCGGTGGAGATCACGCCCTTGAAGCCGAGCTTGTCCCTGAGCAGGCCGGTCAGGATGGGCCTGGACAACGTCGCCGGGTCGCCCGACGGGTCGAGCTTGGGGAAGACGATGTGGGCGCTCATCACGGCGTCGACCCCGGCGTCGATCGCGGCCTTGAACGGCGGCGCGTCGATCTTCTCCCACTGCGCCTTGGTGTGCTTGATCACCGGCAGCCCGGTGTGGCTGTCGACGGTGGTGTCGCCGTGGCCCGGGAAGTGCTTGGCCGTGGAGGCGATCTTCGCCTCGCCGAAGCCCTTGACCGCCGCCGAGACCATCGTCGCCACCCGCTCCGGGTCGTTCCCGTAGGCCCGCCTGCCGATGACCGGGTTCCTGGGGTTGACGTTGACGTCGGCGACGGGCGCGAAGTCGAGGTTGACCCCGAGCACCCGCAGCTCCTCGCCGGTGGCCTTCGCGACGGCCCTGGACAGCGCCGGCTCGCCGGTCGCGCCGATCTCGGCCGCGCCGGGGAAGTCGGTCATCAGGGCCGACATGCGCGAGACCAGGCCGTTCTCCTGGTCGGTGCCGATCAGCAGCGGGACCTTCTTGGACGCGTCCTGCATGCCGTTGGTGAGCTTGACGACCTGGGCGGTGGTCTTGACGTTCGCCGGGAAGAGGATCACGCCGCCCAGGTGGTAGCGGGCGATCACCTTTGCGGGGGTCTGGGCGGAGTATCGGGCCTGGTTCTCGCCGGAGACCGTGTCGGCCGCGGTGCCGTACAGGACGGGCATGAAGAGCTGGCCGACCTTCTCCTCCAGGGTCAGCTTCGTCAGGGCCCTGAGCACCGGGTCGGCCTCGGCCTGGGGCGGGCTCTGGGGCGGCGCGCTCGACGCCGTCGCCGCCATCGCGCCCGTCGGGGCCGCGCTCGCCGGGACGCCGCCACC
>JABFVJ010000072.1 GCA_013362835.1 Nonomuraea sp.
GCCCGCGGGCCGTCGTGGTCGCGGGCATGGGCGAGGCGGGCGTGGTCGGCGACCTCCTCGCGGCGGTGTGCGGCAACGGCGTCCCGCTGCCGATCGTGACCCTGCGCTCCTACCAGCTCCCGGGCTGGGTGGGCGCGACCGACCTGGTCGTCGCGGCGTCGGCGACCGGCGACGACGACGAGACGGTCGCCGTCGCCGTCCAGGCCGTGCGGCGGGGGTGCGGGCTGCTCGCCGTGTGCCCGCCGGGCTCGCCGCTGGAGGCCGTCGCCGTCCAGGCGTCGGCGATCCACGTGCCGGTGCGGCCCAGCGGGCCGTCCAGGGCCAACCTGTGGCTGCTGACGGTCCCGGTGATCGTGGCGGCCTCCGCGCTCGGGCTGGTCACGGTCGACGGCGACGTGTACGAGCGGGTGGCGAAGACGCTGGAGAACATCTCACACCAGTGCCGGCCCGCCAGCGAGTCGTTCGTCAACCCGGGCAAGTCCCTGGCCATGGAGCTGGCCGAGAGCATTCCGATGATCTGGGGGTCCTCGCCGGTGGCGTGCGCGGCGGCGTACCGGCTGGCCTCTCAGCTCAACCAGAACGCCAAGTATCCGGCCGTCTTCGGCGAGCTGCCCGAGGCCGGTCACAACCAGATCGCGGCCCTGGAGGGCCCGCTGGCCGAGCGCGACATCTTCGCCGACACGTCCGGGCCCGCGCTCAGGCTCGTCATGCTGCGTGACGTCGAGGAGCATCCGCAGGTGACGCGGCAGCGCGAGGCGTCGACGCGCATGGCCCGCGACCGCGACGTGCCGGTCACCGAGCTGACCGCCGAGGGCGTGCATCCGCTCGAACGCGCGGCCTCGCTCATCGGCCTCGCCGACTACGCCGGCACCTATCTGGCCCTCGGTTACGGGGTCGATCCGACCCCTGTGGCCACGATCACTGAGCTGAAGGCCAGGATTTCCCAATAGGATCCCCTTTCAGGTCCTAGTAGGTGATCCTTATGAGCGGAGACGACCGGTGAGCGCGAGTGGCGGTACGAAAGCAATCATTGCGGCGTTGAGCGCCAACCTGGCGATCGCAGTGGCGAAGTTCGTGGCCGCGTTCTTCACCGGGTCGTCCTCGATGCTCGCAGAAGGCATCCACTCCGTCGCCGACTCGGGCAACCAGCTCCTGCTGCTGCTCGGCGGCAAGCGGGCCCAGCGGGTCAGCGACAAGACCCACCCCTTCGGCTACGGGCGCGAGCGCTACTTCTACGCCTTCGTCGTCGCCGTCGTGCTGTTCACGATCGGCGCCGTCTTCTCGCTCTACGAGGGCTGGCACAAGCTCTCCGAACCGTCCGCGGTGGAGTCGCCCATCTGGGCGTTCGCGGTGCTGATCTTCGCGATCATCGCCGAGAGCTTCTCCTTCCGTACGGCGATCAAGGAGTCCAACCCGCTGCGGGGCAAGCAGTCGTGGGTCGCGTTCATCCGGCGGTCGAAGTCGCCCGAGCTGCCCGTGATCCTGCTGGAGGACCTCGGCGCGCTGCTCGGCCTGATCTTCGCGCTGTTCGGCGTGACGATGGCGGTCGTCACCGGCAACGGCGTCTGGGACGGCATCGGCACCCTCATGATCGGCGTGCTGCTGGCGATCATCGCGATCGTGCTGGCGATCGAGACCAAGTCGCTGCTGCTCGGCGAGGGCGCGTCCCCCGAGGACGAGGAGCGGATCCGGACCGCTCTGGAGGACTCGCCGGAGGTCGCCCGGGTCATCCACATGCGTACGCTGCACCTCGGCCCCGAGGAGCTGCTGGTCGCGGCCAAGATCGCGGTCGAGCACGACGAAACGGCCAGCGAGGTCGCGCGCGGCATCGACGAGGCCGAGCGGCGCATCCGCGAGGCCGTGCCGATCGCGCGGGTGATCTACCTGGAGCCCGACCTCGACCGGCTGCGCACGTCCGCCGGCTGACGCTCAGCCCTGGGGCCGCAGCAGCCTCAGGGCCTTCTCCTTCTCGAAGTCCAGCGCCCTGCGCGGCACCTGGATGCGGCCGATCCGCACGCCCAGGTCGCGCACGGCGGCGGCCGTCGACGGCTCGCTCAGCACCCGCAGCGCGAAGGCCAGCTCGGCGGGCGAGACGTCGAACCGTTTCTCCAGCTCCACCCCCTGCGCCACGGCGGCCAGCTCCTCGGGGCCGAACCTGCGATGCGCGCCGCGCTCCCTGATGGGGGGCAGCAGGCCCAGAGCCTCCCGGTATCGGAGCATTCGTGGAGACATGCCGAGCCGCTTCGCTGCTTCCGTGATGCGCATCCTTACATTCTTACGTCAGTTTCGCCCTCTCGGAGATGCGGGGCCACCCGGACGACGCCTAAACTCGTCCGCGACACCAATCGTGACGCGAGGGGAATCCCGATGGACTTCAAGGTCGCCGACCTTTCACTTGCCGACTTCGGCCGCAAGGAAATCCGGCTCGCCGAGCACGAGATGCCCGGCCTCATGGCGGTTCGCAAGGAATACGCGGCCTCCCAGCCCCTTCGCGGCGCGAAGATCATGGGCTCCCTGCACATGACGATCCAGACGGCCGTGCTCATCGAGACGCTGGTCGCGCTCGGCGCCGAGGTCCGCTGGGTGAGCTGCAACATCTTCTCCACGCAGGACCACGCCGCCGCCGCGGTCGTCGTAGGCCCCACCGGCACCCCGGAGGACCCGAAGGGCGTGCCGGTGTTCGCCTGGAAGGGCGAGACGCTGGAGGAGTACTGGTGGTGCACCGAGCAGGCGCTCACCTGGCCGGGCGGTGACGCCCCCAACATGATCCTCGACGACGGCGGCGACGCCACGCTCCTCGTCCACAAGGGCGCCGAGTACGAGAAGGCGGGCGCCGTGCCCGCCGCCGGCGCCGACGACCCCGAGGAGTGGCACGTCATCATCGACCTGCTCACCCGCACGGTCGGCGAGGACAAGCGCTGGACCCGGATCGCCGAGAACATCAAGGGCGTGACCGAGGAGACCACCACCGGCGTGCACCGCCTCTACGAGATGCACAAGAACGGCCAGCTCCTCTTCCCGGCGATCAACGTCAACGACTCGGTCACCAAGTCCAAGTTCGACAACAAGTACGGCTGCCGCCACTCCGTCATCGACGGCCTCAACCGCGCCACCGACGTGCTCATCGGCGGCAAGGTCGCCGTGATCTGCGGCTACGGCGACGTCGGCAAGGGCTGCGCCGACGCGCTGCGCGGCCAGGGCGCCCGGGTCATCGTCACCGAGATCGACCCGATCTGCGCGCTCCAGGCGGCCATGGACGGCTTCCAGGTCACCACGCTCGACGAGGTCGTGGGCATCGCCGACATCTTCGTGACCTGCACCGGCAACTTCAACATCATCACCGCCGCGCACATGGCGAAGATGAAGCACCAGGCGATCGTCTCCAACATCGGCCACTTCGACAACGAGATCGACATGGCCGGGCTGGCGAAGACGCCGGGCATCGAGCGGATCACCATCAAGCCGCAGGTCGACGAGTGGGTGTTCGCCGACGGTCACTCGATCATCGTCCTGGCCGAGGGCCGGCTGATGAACCTGGGCTGCGCCACCGGCCACCCGAGCTTCGTCATGTCCAACTCGTTCACCAACCAGGTGATCGCGCAGATCGAGCTGTTCGCCAAGACCAGCGAGTACCCGATCGGCGTCTACACGCTGCCCAAGCACCTCGACGAGAAGGTCGCCAGGCTGCACCTCGACGCGCTCGGCGTGAAGCTCACCGAGCTCACCAAGGAGCAGGCGTCCTACATCGGCGTCCATGTCGAGGGCCCGTACAAGTCCGACCACTACAGGTACTGAGACTTCTGGCTCTGGGGGGATCGTGGCTCCTCCCAGAGCCTCCCCTGAGAGGGTTCCTGTCCTGCGCGGGTCGCTCTTCGGGTTTTGTCCTTACGGCGGTGCCGGGTGGGCCGCACGCGCCGACCCCGGTCGCCGTCCGTCATGGCCGGTCGTGAAGGCTCGCGGGTCGCTCGCCGTGACGAAGCGTCTTCTTGGCCGTCTTCTTCGCTTGGGGCTGGGCATGGATCTCTGGGAAAGTGGTGAGCGGCAGATCTCGTGGGCCGCTCGGTCGATGCCGGTGCTCACGGCGATCGGTGAGCGGTTCGCGCTCGAACGGCCGCTCGACGGGCTGAAGATCGCGGCCTGCCTGCACGTCACCGCGGAGACGGCCGTGCTCATGGGCGCGCTGAAGGCCGGGGGCGCCGAGATCGCGCTGGCCGCGTCCAATCCGCTGTCCACGCAGGACGACGTCGCCGAGGCCCTGCGGGCGTACGGGATCGCGGTGCACGCGCGCGCCGGGGTGGATCGGGCCACCTACTACCTGCACATTCACCAGGCGCTGGATCTCGGGCCCGACCTCGTGCTCGACGACGGTTGCGACCTGGTGAACATCCTGCACACCGAGCGCACCGACCTGCTGGAGGGTGTCAGCGGCGGGTGCGAGGAGACCACGACGGGCATCATCCGGCTGCGGCAGATGGCGGCCGAGCAGGCGTTGCGGTTCCCCGTCGTGGCCGTCAACGACACCCGGACCAAGCGCATGTTCGACAACCGGTACGGCACCGGGCAGTCGACGCTCGACGGGATCATGCGGGCCACCAACACCATGCTCGCCGGGCGTACGGTCGTGGTGGCCGGGTTCGGCTACTGCGGGCGCGGGGTGGCCGAGCGGGCCAAGGGGCTGGGCGCCCGGGTGATCGTCACCGAGATCGACGCCGTCAAGGCGCTCGACGCCACCCTCCAGGGCTACGAGGTGCGCCCGATGGCCCAGGCCGCGATGGTCGGCGACCTGTTCATCACCGTGACGGGCAACAGGGACGTCATCCGGGCCGAGCACCTGTCGGTCATGAAGGACGGCGCGATCCTCGCCAACGCCGGACACTTCGACGTGGAGATCGACGTACGGGCGCTGGACGAGATGGCCCTGGAGGTGCAGCGCGGCGTACGCCCGAACACCGACCAGTACGTCATGCCCGACGGGAACCGGCTGCTGCTGCTGGCCGAGGGGCGCCTGGTCAACCTGACCGCCGCCGAGGGCCACCCGGCCGCCGTCATGGACATGTCGTTCTCCGCGCAGGCGCTGGCCGTGGCGTGGCTGGCGAGGGAGCGGGCCGGGCTCCTGCCCGGCGTGTACGACGTACCGGAGGAGATCGACCACGAGGTGGCCAAGCTCAAGCTGGCCGCCACCGGGATCGGGATCGACACGCTGACCCCCGAGCAGGAGGACTACCTGCACTCCTGGCGCGTCGGCTCCTGAACACCCGCCTCGCGGCCGCTCAGGGTGCGGCCTGCATCTCCCGCATGTGGCCGATCTCGGCCGTCTGGGTGACGCTGACGTCCGTGGCCAGTTCCTCGATCTTGATGTGCGAGCCGTCGGTCAGGACCCGTTCGGACATCGTGATCGCGCCCAGGTGATGGTTGATCATCAGCTCCAGGAAGAGCTTGTCGAAGGACTTGCCCGTGGCGGCCTTCAGCGCGGCCATCTGGGCGGGCGTGGCCATGCCGGGCATGTCGCCGTGTGCGGCGTGATGGTCGGGAACCTTCTGGTCCTGCTCCCGCAGCCAGGTGGACATGAACTGGATCTCCGGGCCCTGGGCCGCCCTGATCCGGTCCGCCAGGCTCTTGAGCTTGACCGAGTCGGCCCTGGTGGGAGCCAGGAGCGCCATGTCGAGCGCCTGCCGGTGATGGACGATCATGTCCTGGACGTACGTGATGTCGGCGGCGTTGGCCGTGGGCGCCGGGACGGCGGTGGCGGCCTCGGACGGGGCCAGCGTCCTCGCCTGCTCTCCCGGCCGGCCCGGGGCGAGCACCGGCGCGGTCGAGTCGGCCCTCGGCGGCTGGGACGTGCCGGACGTGCACCCGGAGAGGGCGATCAGCGTGCCCGCGATGACGATGAGCGCGCCGCGCACTCGGCCTCCTGACAGACTCGGGTCGGGAATGCGGACTCTAGGCCATAAAACGGCTGCGCGAAAGAGGGTGAATCGGAACAAAAATTGACACGTTGCGTGCTGGCCTTCCGACGCTCCGTGGGCGACGATGGCGGAGATTTATGCCCCCTTTATAGGAGGACTCCGGAGTGTTCACCCCCCGCAGAGCCCTGATCCTGGTCGCCGCCCTCGTGGCGGTCACGGGCGCGACCCTGCCCGCCCAGGCTGCGGACATCCCGGCTCCCGGCGAGATCGTCATGAGCCCCAACATCACGCACGTCACGAACGTGCCCAAGCCCGAAGCGCTGTCCGACATCCACACGGACATGGCCTTCCAGGGCGACTACGCCTATGTCGGCAACTACTACGGCTTCTCGATCTACGACATCAAGCACCCGAAGAAGACCTCGCTCGTGAGCTCGGTCGTCTGCCCCGGCGGCCAGATGGACATGTCCGTCTACGGCAACCTGCTGTTCGGGTCCGTCGACTCCTCGCGTAACGACGACTCGTGTGCCAGCACGTCCCAGAGCGCCTCCGTGAAGGAGTCGTGGGAGGGCATCCGGATCTTCGACGTGGCCGACAAGGCCAACCCGACGTACATCAAGTCGGTGGAGACGAACTGCGGCTCGCACACCCACACGCTGGTGCCCGACAAGTCCGGCCAGAACGTCTACATCTACATCTCCTCCTACGGCCCCAGCGCCAGCTACCCCGACTGCCGGCCGCCGCACGACCTGATCTCGATCATCAAGGTCCCGCTGGCGAACCCGACCGCCGCGGCCGTCATCGCGACGCCGAACCTGTTCCCCGACGGCGGCAACCCCGGCCTGCCGCTGCCGTACCCGAACGGCAAGTCGGCCACCACCGGCTGCCACGACATCACCGCCTATCCGGAGAAGGGCATCGCGGCCGGCGCCTGCATGGGCGAGGGCATCCTGCTCGACATCTCCGACCCCGAACAGCCCAAGGTCACCGCGAAGGTACGCGATGACGTGAACTTCGCGTTCTGGCACTCGGCCACGTTCAACAACGAGGGCACGAAGGTCGTCTTCACCGACGAGCTCGGCGGCGGCACCAGGGCCACCTGCAACGAGGCCATCGGGCCGAACAAGGGCGCCAACGCCTACTACGACATCGTGGGCGGGCAACTGACGTTCAGGAGCTACTTCAAGATCTCCCGGCACCAGGCCGACACCGAGAACTGCGTCGCGCACAACGGCTCGCTGATCCCGGTCAAGGGCCGCGACGTCATGGTGCAGGCGTGGTACCAGGGCGGCATCTCCGTGGTCGACTTCACCGACTCGGCGCACCCGCAGGAGATCGCCTTCTTCGAGCGCGGGCCGGACAACACCGCGCCGCCGCTCGACGGCGGCTTCTGGTCGGCGTACTACTACAACGGCTACATCTACGGCTCCGACTTCAACCTGGGCCTGGACGTCCTCAAGCTCAACGACCCGAGGACGAACCAGGCGAACAGCGTCAAGCTGGGCCTGCTGAACGCTCAGACGCAGGGCTCGTACCCCGAGCACGGCCGAGGCGTCCCCGGCGGCCACTGACCGGTCGCCGAACGCTCAGTGAACGGTCACTGCGGCGGCGCGAACCCGCCCGGAGTCGCCCTCGGCGGCTCCGCGGCGGGCACCGGCCCCCTCGGCGGAGGCCCCTGAGGCGGCGGCCCCTGGGGTGCGTAAGGCCCCTGCGGCATGTAAGGCCCCTGCGGTGCGTAAGGAGCCTGCGGCACGTAAGGCGGCTGCGGCGAGTACGGGACCTGCGGCGAGTAGGGGGCCTGCGGGAGAGGAGCCCGCGGGTAC
>JABFVJ010000253.1 GCA_013362835.1 Nonomuraea sp.
TCCGCCACCACCCCACGCTCACCGGCTCCTACGAAACCGCCCGCAAGCAGGCCGGCGAACACGCCCGCCACATCGCCAGAACCTTCTAGCGATCCCCATAGAGCCCAGGCGGGTGACGAGGGGGCGTCCTGAGAATCCGCCGGGCTCAGGGGGACGGGGTCCAGCGGGGGCCGGACGGTGTGTCCTCCACGACCACACCGCCGCGTTCCAGCGCCGCGCGCAGCGCGTCGGCGATCTCGTAGCGGCCCGCGCCGCGTAGCTCGGCGCGCAGGCGGAGCAGGGGCTCGACCAGGGGGCGCAGGTGGGCGGTGGCGGCGGCCTCGCCGAGTTTGGCGATCAGCAGGCGCATCAGCTCCCTGGCCTGGCCGGCGCCGCCGGCGTCCTCCTCGGTGTCGGCGCCCCACTTGACGATCTCCGCCTCCAGGTCGAGCACGAGCTGCGCCGCCGCCACCATGTCGGGCTTGGCCACCGCCGCCCTGAACTGCTCCTCGCAGGACTGGACGGCCTCCTCCAGGGTGATCGTGGCGGCTGGGGCCTCGGCGGGGACCGGCGGCGGCGGGACCGTGCCGGGGGTGCCGCCCTCGGCCAGGCGGCGGAGCTCGGCCAGGTCCGTACGCGTCCCGCTCGGCAGCACCGTAGCCGAGCCCGCGCGCCGTACGGTCAGCCCGCCCCGGCCGGCCACCCGCACCTCCTCGGTCTCCAGGTCGACGACGAGCGCGGTGTGCTCGTCGAGGCCCAGGACGGCGGTGCCGGGCGGCAGCTCACGTTCCATCCTGGACAGCCGCCGCTCCCCCAGGTAGCAGTAGCGGGTGTCGTGGGTGCCGCCTTCGGCGTTGTCGAAGTGCGGGATCAGCACGGCCCGCAGGCCCAGCGTCTCCAGCAGGTCGACGCCCTCGCGCCAGTGGGGGTCGGCGCCGACCTTGTAGATCTCGTAGACGGGCACGGTGGCCAGGCCCGCGGTGCAGGCGGCGGCCGAGGCGAGCACGGTCACGCCCTCGCGGGAGCGCACCCGGGCGCGCAGGTCGCCCGCCACGCCCGAGGCGGCCCACCGCTCCAGCGCGTACGTGGGGCTTCCCGGCCCTGAGAACACCCAGTCGGCCCCGGTGACGCCCGCGGCCACCTCGACCTCCAGGCCGACGCTACGGGCGAAGTAGCGGCAGGCACGGGAGGAGATGTCGGCGGCGTTCTCCTGGAAGGCGTAGGGGGTGTCGAGCAGCACGGCCCGCGCGCCGGCCCGCAGCCCCCGCGCCACGGCCCGGTGGACCTCGACCATGGTCGGGCTCGTCTCCCCCGACCCCATCAGCACCAGCGAACCTGGCATGACTGTCGGCCTCTCTCTCGCGCCGCCGCACGCAGCCGATCCCCGGCGCGTACGACTGCACAGGGAACGCACTTGCATGTGATTGGCAGTAAGTTGTTGACGGTGACAGGAGGACACGTCGTCTCGGTCGAGACGCTCATGCTACGGGTGGGCGCCGGCGATCGCTGGCTCTGCCGGCGCGCCCTCACCCGCCCCAGGCCCGGCGAGACCCCCGACGAGGCCGCGCGGCGGCTCAGCGGGGTACGCGCCGATGACCCGCACACCATCTTGCACTCCACGAGCTGGCGGCACGAGCCCGGCGGGCGGATCGTCCTGACCTATGCGGTCTGCCCCGATCCGTCGCCGTGGCTGCCCGCCGCCGAGGTGCCCGACCTGGAGATCGCGCGCGGCACGGCGCCCGCGACGCCGTCACCTGACCGTGTCGCCGTGTCCAACGTGATCGCGCACGCCGTCAGGCACCTGGCCTTCCTCATGGCCGAGGACCCGGTCGTGTCGCGCGCCCTGGCCGCCCACCCGCGCGTCGCCGCCGTGCTGGCGCCTGCCCGCGTGTGAGACGCGGCGGCCGAGGGCCTGCATCGGGCGTTCGACATAGCGGTAGGCGAGGGCGCTGACGGCGAGGATCACGGCCAGGGCCAGCCCGGCCATGGCGAGCTGACGCGGCAGCGGCGACCACCGCAGGTCGCCGCTGATCTCCACGAAGTACTTCAGCAGCGGGTGGTGCACCAGGTAGAGCGAGTAGCTGATCAGCCCGAGCCAGGTGAGCACGCGGGGCAGCCGCCGCCCGCGCAGCGCCATCCCGCCCGCGAACGTCGCCGCGGCCAGCACGATCGTGGTCAGCCACACGTCGGCCTCCACCCACCACCAGCCGCTCTCGATCGCCCACAGCGGCGCCACCGCCACCAGCGCCGCCGTCACCGCCACCGGCCACAACCCGCCGCGCCCGCGCTCCCACCGGTGGATCGCGGTGCCGGCGAACATCACCGCGACCACGGCCGCGCCGAGCCACGGCACCCGGCTGCCGAGCAGCAGCAACGCCAGCGCCATCAGGCCGAGCGCGCACGCCGCCGTCCTGCGGAACCAGCCGGCGACCACGCAGGCGAGCCCGGCCGCGAACACCGCGCACGACGCGTACGCGGGCCAGCCGCCCGTCAGCAGCGCCCCCGAGACCACGAGCCCCACCAGCACCGACGCGCCCGCGAACAGCATCGAGACGAGCCCGCTGCGCGCGTGCGCCCCGACCGCGAACAGCGCCGTGACCAGCAGGTAGAACACCATCTCGTACGACAGCGTCCACATCGTGTCGGCCACCCCGCCCACGCTCACCACGTCGAGCAGCATGGTCGCGTGGGCCGCCACCGCGCTCCCGTCACGCGGCACGCCCTCGCGCACCGGCACCCACCAGGACACGGCCAGCACGAGCACGATCACGGCCAGGTAGAGCGGGTAGAGGCGGAAGGCCCGGCTGGTCCAGAACGCCCTCATGTCGCCGTGGCGTTCCAGGGAGGTCGGGATGATGTAGCCGCTGACCAGGAAGAACACCAGGATGCCGTAGACGCCGAGGCTGAACCAGTAGGGGCGCAGCGCGGGCAGGAACCAGGGCAGCAGGTGTTCGGCCACGACCGCGAGCGCCCCGATGCCGCGCAGCGCGTCGAGCCAGGCGAGCCTGGGGGCGGCCGGGGTCACGGCGGCGATCGACACCCGCCCCAACTTACCCGCTGCGGGCTAGGTGATGCGGTGGGTCGCCAGGGAGGCGTGATGGTCGGCGCCGTCGGGGCCGTACGGGTCGGTGTGCACGGTGGCGGCGCGCAGGCGGGGCAGCTCGTGGATGAGGCGGTGCTCGGCCTCGACGGACACGGCGTGCGCGTCGACGACCGACATGGCGTGGTTCACCAGGATCTCGACCTCGGCGTGCAGGGCGTGGCCGATCCAGCGCAGGCGTACCGAGCCGACGCGTTCGACGCCGCCGACGGTGGTGAGGATGTGCTCGGCCTGGTCCACGAGGGCGGGGTCGACGGCGTCCATGAGGCGGTGGTAGATCTCGCGGGCGGCGTCGCGCAGGACGAAGCAGATGGCGACGGTGATCAGCAGGCCGACGATCGGGTCGGCGATCGGGAAGCCGAGCGCCGCGCCGCCCGCGCCGAGCAGCACGGCGAGCGAGGTGAAGCCGTCGGTCCTGGCGTGCAGGCCGTCGGCGACGAGCGCGGCCGAGCCGATCTGCCTGCCCACGGTGATGCGGTAGCGCGCCACCCATTCGTTGCCGAGGAAGCCGACGAGCGCGGCGCCGGCGACCCAGCCGAGCGCCCGGACGTCCTGGGGGTCGATGAGCCTGCGGACGGCCTCGTACCCGGCCAGGGCCGCCGAGGCGGCGATGAGCAGGACGATGACGATGCCCGCGAGGTCCTCGGCCCTGCCGTAGCCGTAGGTGAAGCGGCGGGTGGCGGCGCGGCGGCCGAGCGAGAACGCGATGGCCAGCGGTACGGCGGTGAGCGCGTCGGCCACGTTGTGCAGCGTGTCGCCGAGCAGCGCGACCGACCCCGAGGCGACGACGATCACGGCCTGGACGGCGGCGGTGAGCACGAGGACGGCGAAGGAGACGGCGAGCACGCGCATGCCCCGGCTGCTGGACTCCAGCGCGCTGTCGGTCTTGTCGGCGCTGTCGTGACTGTGCGGCGCGAGCGCGTGCGCCACCTTGGCCGCGAAGGCCCTGAAACCCCCATGACCGTGACCGTGCCCATGACCGTGCCCATGACCGTGCCCGTGCTCATGCCCGTGACCGTGACCGTTCTCACCCGACATGGACACACCTCCACTTGCGCACTTTGTCCGCTGTGAGCAGGATATGTAGTCATGTACGCACGCGACAACGCCTCAGGTGCCAACCAGTCGCAGGAGCAACCCACTCCCGCCCAGGTGAACGCGGCCGTCGAGGCGTTCCGCCTGCTCAGCGACGCGACCCGGCTCAGGCTCATGTGGTCGCTGTCCTCGGGCGAACAGGATGTGAACTCGCTCACCCAGGCCGTCGGCGCCCCGCGCCCGTCGGTGTCGCAGCACCTGGCCAAGCTCAGGCTGGCAGGCCTGGTGGACACGCGCAGGGACGGCCGCCGAGTGCTCTACCGTGCCCGCGACTCCCATGTGCGGGCGCTCATCGCCGAGGCCCTGTTCCACGCCGATCACGAGGTGTCAGGGCTCCCCCGGCACGACTGACGCCGCTACCAGCCGATCCTGCCCTTGCCGGAGACGAGGGCACGGGCGATCACCAGGCGCTGGACGTCGTTGGTGCCCTCGCCGATCGCCATCAGCGGCGCGTCGCGGTAGAGCCGCTCGACCACGAACTCCTGCGAGTAGCCGTAGCCGCCGTGGATGCGCATGGCCTCCAGGGACGCCTTCAGCGCCACCTCCGAGGCGAAGTACTTGGCCATCCCGGCCTCCATGTCCACCCGCTTGCCCCCGTCGGCCTGCGAGGCCGCCCAGTACGTCAGCAGCCGCGCCGCCTGGATCTCCGTCGCCAGGTCGGCGAGCTTGAGCTGGATGGCCTGGAAGTCGGCGATCGGCTGCCCGAACGCGGTGCGCTCACGGGCGTAGGAGAGCGCGGCGTCGTAGGCCGCCTGCGCGACGCCGACGGCGCGGGCGGCGATGTTGACGCGGCCGATCTCCAGCCCGCCGAGCACCTGCTGCATGCCGCGCCCCTCGACGCCGCCGAGCAGCGCGGAGACCGGCACGCGTACCCCGTCGAGCGCGACCTCGCACGTCTCGGTGCCCTTGTAGCCGAGTTTGGGCAGGTCGCGGCTGACGCCGAAGCCGGGCGACGCCGGGTCGACGAGCAGCACGGACATGCCCTTGTGGGCGGGCTCGGTGATCGAGGTCTTGACGAGCACGGGCAGCGGGTCGGCGTGGCGGGCGTTGGTGATCCACGTCTTGGTGCCGGTCACGACGTAGTGGTCGCCGTCGCGTACCGCGCGGGTCTGGATGCCCTGAAGGTCGGTGCCCGCGCCCGGCTCGGTGAGCGCGATGGCGGTACGGCGGGCGCCGGTGGCCAGGTCCTTGAGGTAGAGGCGCTTCTGCTCGTCGGTGCCGTGGCGGGCGATCATCCAGCAGGCCAGCGAGTGGGAGCCGATCGTGCCGGCCACGCCCATCCAGCCGCGCGCGATCTCCTCGAAGACCAGCGCGAAGGAGACCATGTCGGCGCCGAGGCCGCCGTACTCCTCGGGCACGGTCAGGCCGAACAGGCCCATCTGCTTCATCTTCTCGATGATCTCGGTGGGATACCTGCCGGAGTGCTCCCACTCGGTGGCCACCGGCAGGATCTCCTTCTCCACGAAGGCGCGCAGGGTCTCGCGGAAGGCCCTCTGCTCGTCGGTCAGCTCGAAATCCATGGGCCTCAGTCCTCGGGGCGGGAGGGGCGGTCGAGGCTCACGTTAATCGTCTGATGTTTTACCGGTCAACGTCCGTTCCGCGAGCTTGGCGACCACGTCCACGATGCGGACCGCGCGTTCCAGCTCGGCCCGGTGGAAGACCGGCCCGTCCGCGCGGGCGACCACCACGTGCAGGCCCTGCGGGACCACCGGCAGCAACATCAGGCGCAGGTCGGCGGAGTCGAACGTGATCGCGCGCGGCGGCGGCTCGGGCAGGTCGAACACCTCCGGCGCGGCCAGCGAGGCATGCCGTACGGCGCCGCCCTCCATCGCGACCGACCACTCCGCGCCGCACAGCGACGGGAGGGCGTCCACCAGCGTGGCGAACCCCCGGGACGGTTCGGCCGCCACGTGCATGAGCAGGTCGTAGTCCGGCGCGGAGCCGGGCGTGTCCCTGGTCGGCCAGACGCCCTCGACCCGTACGCCCGGCGTCGCCGACAGCCGGTCGCGCACCTCGGCGGCGCTCACGGGACCCGGCCAGGACACGATGAAGTCGTCCACGGCCCGGCCGGTCTCCCGTTCGAGCACGGTGACCTGCAGGATGTCGGCGCCGAGCGCACCCAGCGCCTTCGCGACCTGTCCAAGGCCGCCCGGCCGGTCCGGCAGGGACACCCTCAGTCGCAGCAGCATTGCCGCCCCCTTTCCAGAGGCTCTCACAGTGCCGTGGAAAGGTTTCGCGCATGTTCCACGGATATGTCGCGCATGCTGCGGTTATATCCCAGGATGCAGCGCTAAGTCCGGATTGTCGAACTTAGGGGGTGGTCTTGAGCTGGGGTTTTCCAGGGATCTGCCAAGGATCGTTCAAGATCAGGCGAACACGTCCTGCTGGTAGCGCCCGGCCGCCTCCAGGGCGGCCAGCCAGGCCGTGCCGTCCTCCCCCGTACGGTCCCGGTGGATGTCGAGCAGCGCCTGCCGCACCGCCGGGGCCATGCGCAGGCCGTCGCCGCAGACGTAGACGTGGGCTCCCCGCTCCAGCAGCTCCCACACCTCGCCGGCGCGGGCCGCCACGGCGTCCTGGACGAACCGGTACGGGTGCCCGGCCACGGCGGAGAACGCGGTGTGCACGGTCACCTCCTCGCGGGCCGCCCACGCGGTCACCTCGTCCCGGTACAGCCAGTCGTGATCGGGGTGGCGGCAGCCGGTGAACACCTCGGCCCTGCCGCCCGCGCCGGTCAGCGCCCGCTCCTCCAGGAAGCCGCGCAGCGGCGCGAACCCGGTGCCGGGGCCGACGAGGATCACCGGCGTGGCGGGGTCGGCGGGCAGCCGGAAGGGCGGGGCGGGCACGCGTACGTAGCCGTAGAACACCTCGCCGGGCCGCAGCCCTGCCAGGTACGCCGAGCACATCCCCTGGTACGTGCCGCTGCCGGACCAGGACGGGCCCTCGACCAGGCCGACGGTGAGCCGTACCAGCCCCGGGCCGGCGAGCGGCGAGGAGGACACCGAGTAGTAGCGCGGCTTGATCGGCCCGGCCATCTCCAGGAAGACCGGCAGCGGCAGCTCGATCGCCGGGAACCGCTCCAGCAGCGCCAGCGGCGAGACCCGCTTGGCCAGGATCTCGTCGGCGTAGTTCGCGGTCAGCTCGGCGAGCTGACCGCGCGTCCACGGGCAGCCGGTGTGCGCGGCGAGGGCCTCCAGATCGGACCTGGTGGCCACCTCCTGCAGCTCGGCGAACTCGGTCAGCAGCAGGCCCGCCGTCACCGGCGTGTCCACGGGCAGGTGGGTGGCGCCGGCGGCACGCAGGCGCACCACCTGGTCGCGCGGGACGCGCAGGCAGCGCAGCGCCCACTCGACCAGCTCGGGGTCGTTCTTGGCGAAGACGGCCACGTGGTCGCCCGCCTCGTACGTGACGCCTTCGGGCAGGCGGGCCACGATGGAGCGCACGCCGGGACGCGGCGCCTCGACCGAGAAGTCCCACAGCCCGGCCGGGTCGCCGGTCAGCTCCTCGTTGGACACGACGGTCAGCGGGACGGCCCGCTCGGAGACCAC
>JABFVJ010000303.1 GCA_013362835.1 Nonomuraea sp.
TGGGCGCGCACCCGGCGGAGCCCGCGCCGCCCGCCCTCGACGCCGTCCGCCTGCTCGCCTCGGCCGGCTCCTGGTGAGCCGCCGCGGGGCGCACCGCCCCCTTCCCGTCCGCCCCGCCCCGTCCTGGAGACTGCCGTGACCACCGCCGTCCGTACCCAACGCAAGGTCGCCGCCGGGCTCGAAGAGCTCATCGGCGACACCCCTCTCGTCCGTCTCGCCGTCACCGGGGCCGCGCCCGGCGCCGAGGTGCTGGCCAAGCTGGAATCCGCCAACCCCTTCGCCAGCAGCAAGGACCGCGCCGCCCTGGCGATGCTGCGCGGCGCGGAGGAGCGCGGCGATCTCGCCCCCGGCAGCACCGTCGTGGAGTCCACCTCGGGCAACACCGGCATCGCGCTCGCGGCCATGGCCGCCAGGCGCGGCTACCGCTGCATCGTCGTCCTGCCCGACAGCGCCACCCCCGAGCGGATCCGCCTGCTGACCGCGCTCGGCGCCGAGGTCGTGCAGACACCCAGCGCCGAGCGGTTCGCGGGGGCCATCGCCAAGGCGGAGGAGATCCAGGCCGCGACCCCCCGGTCCTGGTACGTGCGCCAGCACGAGAACCCCGACAACGTCCGCGCCCACTACGAGAGCACCGGACCGGAGATCTGGGCCGACACCGGAGGCCGCGTCGACGTGCTCGTCGTGGGCGTCGGCACCGGCGGCACCCTCACCGGCGCCGGGCGCTACCTGCGCGAACGCAACCCCGACCTGCGGATCGTCGCCGTCGAACCGGAGAACTCCCCGGTGCTGTCCCGCGGCTTCGCGGGCACCCACCGCATCCCCGGCCTCAACGGCGGATTCGTGTCGCCCACCACGGACGTCTCGCTCATCGACGAGGTGATCACCTGCCCGGACGAGGCTGCCCTGGCCACCGCCCTCGCCCTGGTGCGCGAGCAGGGACTGTTCGCGGGAGTCTCCTCCGGCGCCGCCGTGTACGCGGCGGTCATCCTCGCGCGGCGGCCCGAGTCCGCCGGCAAGACCGTCGTCACGATCCTGCCCGACACCGGCGAGCGCTACGTCAGCATCTTCAACGAAGGGCACAGCTCATGACCACCCTGGTCCTGCACCGAGGCTCCCTGCGGGCCAACCCCTACGAGCGCTGGCTCGCCGAGCGGGAGGAGAAGCTCGTCCTGCTCGGCTCCGCCGAGCAGCTCGCCCTGTTCGGCGAGGAACTGCCCACCGCCGCGCCCTACCTGCACGCCGAGGTGCTGCCCGACTACGACTACAGCCCCCGCGTCGCCGAACGGGCCGCCGAGCTCATCGAGGAGTACGGCGTCACGGACCTGGTGGCCTGCCAGGAGGTCGACATCGAGCGCGCCGCCGCCCTGCGCGAACGCTACGGGCTCCCGGGGCAGCGGCTGGACAGCGCGGTGGTCTACCGCGACAAGTGGGAGATGAAGCAGGCCGCCCTGCGGGCCGGCATCAAGGTAGCCGACCACACCCTGCTGCACACAGCCGCCGACCTCACCGCCTTCGCCGGCCGCCACGGACTGCCCGTGGTGGTCAAGCCGCGCCGCGGCGCCGGATCCATCGGCCTGGCCGTCCTGCGCACGGAGGAGGAACAGGCCGCCTGGCTCGACACCGCCGAGCTGACCGGCCCGGACGGCGAGCCGCAGTGGCTGGCCGAGACGTTCGTCGAGGGCTCCATGTGCCACATCGACGGCACCGTCCTGGACGGGCGGATCGCCACCCTGTGGCCCTCCCGGTACCTGTACGCGCTGGCGAACTTCCGTGACCGCGCGGGCCGGGTCGACATCGCCCTCGACGTCACCGACCCGGTCGCCCGCAGGCTCACCGAGTTCGGCGAGCGGCTCCTGGACGCCTTCGGCGGACCCGAGCACTTCGCCTTCCACATCGAGGTGTTCCACACCGACGACGACGAACTCGTCCTGTGCGAGGCCGCCTCCCGCGCGGGCGGGGCCGGGGTCCGCGACGTCCAGCGCGCCCTGTTCGGCTTCGACCCGATGGAGTACCCGGTACGCCGACAGCTGGGCCTGCCCGTGGACCTCGAGGGCCGTGCGGACCCCGGGCGGAGCGCCGGACAGCTGCTGTTCACCAAGCGTCCGGGCGTGCTGCGCGCCCTGCCCGACCCGGCGACGCTGCCGCCGGGCGTCGTGAAGTACACGACGTACGCCCAGGTGGGAGAGGAGGTGCCCGAGGCCTCGCACTCCGGGGACTTCCTCGCCGCGTTCGTGATCACCGGTGCCGACCGGGCCGAGTGCGAGGCGCGCATCCGGGCCGCCGAGGCCTGGTTCACCGCCGGTCTCGACATCGGCTGAGCCACCCGACCTGACCAAGTACGCGCCAGGCGCGCGGCGGAGCGGGGCGCGGCAATCCAGGAGATGCCGCGCCTCCGGCCGCTGTGTGACCGTTCCGGCAGAGCCGGGGGCGGCACGGTGACGTCCGCAGCCCGGAGGGCCGATCGGATGGGACAACGCCTTGGTCAGCACATCGATTCAGCAGCGATTCGCCGCGCAGGTGAGCTCGACACCGGACGCGGTGGCCGTCTCGGCGCCCCTGGACGGCACCGTCCTGACCTACCGCCGGCTCGACGAGCGCGCCAACCGGCTCGCGCACCGGCTGATCGGCCTCGGGGTGCGGCCGGGCGACCCGGTCGCCGTGCTGATGGAACGCTCGCCCGAGGTCGTCGTCGCCCTGCTGGCCGTGGTGAAGGCCGGCGCCGTATGCCTGCCCCTGCACAGCGCCTACCCGCTCGCGCGGATGCAGCAGATCACCGACCGCGCGGGCGCGCCCGTCCTGCTGACCGACGCCGCGATGCGCACGCGCGGACTGCCGCGGGCCGGCGAGGTCGTCGAGCCCGCCACCGACCCGGCGGTGGCCGCCTGTCCGGCCACCGACCCGGGCGTGGCGGGCGACCTCGACGCCGTGGCCTGCGTCATCCACACCTCGGGCTCCACCGGCGAACCCAAGGGCGTGGAGGTCACCCACCGCGGGGTGCTCGCGTTCGCCGCCGACCCCTCCTGGGGCGAGGCGCACCGGCGGATCCTGTCCCTGGCCCCCTACGCCTTCGGCGTGTCCGCGTACGAGATCTGGGTGCCGCTGCTGGGCGGCGGCCGGGTCGTCCTGGCCCCGCCGGGCGAGCCCGACGTGAGCACCGTGCGCCGGCTCCTCGCGGACGAGGGCATCACCGCCCTGCACGTGACGGCCGGGCTCTTCCGCGTCTTCGCCCAGGAGGCCCCCGACCTCTTCGCCCCCGTCCGCGAGGTGCTCACCGGCGGCGACGTCGTCGCCCCGACGGCCGTACGGCGCGTCCTGGACGCCTGCCCCGGCATCGTCGTACGGGCCATGTACGGCGCCACCGAACTCACCGCCTTCGCGGCGCACACCACGATGACCGCCTCCTGTCCGCCGGACGGCCCGGTCCCCGTCGGCCGGCCGATGGACGGCGTGGACTTCCGCCTCCTCGGACCCGGTCTTCTCCCCGTGCCCGACGGGGAGACCGGTGAGCTGTACGTCGCCGGCGACCGGCTGGCCCGCGGCTACCACCGCAACACCGCCCTGACCGCGGACCGCTTCGTCACCGACCCGTCCGGCACGCGCATGTACCGCACCGGGGACCTGATGAGGCGCACCCCCGACGGGCAGCTGGAGTTCGCCGGGCGCGTCGGCGACCAGCTCAAGATCCGCGGCCATCTGGTGGAGCCGGGCGAGGTGGAGCACGTCCTGGCCCGCCAGGACGGCGTGGCGGACGTCGCCGTCGTCGCCCGCGACGACGCCGCCGGCGAGGACAAGCGGCTCGTCGCCTACGTGGTGCGGGGCCCCGCCGGTGTGTCCGCCGACGGCCTGCGCGACGCGGTCGCCGCCCTGCTGCCCGACTACATGGTCCCCTCCGCCTTCGTCGTGCTCGACGCCCTGCCCCTGACGCCCAACGGAAAGCTGGACCGCGCCGCGCTGCCCGCACCCGAGCGGCCCGCGCCCGCCCCGGCCCCGGACCCCGACGAGCTCACGCCCGGCCGGCAGGTGCTGTGCGGTCTGTTCGCCCGCGCGCTCGGCCTCGACGCGGTCGGCCCCCACGACAGCTTCTTCGAGCTGGGCGGCGAGTCCCTCCAGGCCATCCGGCTGGCCGGCCGCATCGCGGCGGAGCTGGGCGTGGAGGTGTCCGCCGCGGACATCCTCAGCCACCCGACCGTCGCCGAACTCGAAACCCGGCTGCGGGACCTGACGCCCGCCTCCCTCTAGGCCCACCCGGGCACGACGCGGTCGCCCACGACCGGGAAATGGATTGGTCACCTTGAGCATCACTGCCGCAGCGCCGCAGACCGACGACAGCACCGCCCAGCGGATCCCGCTGTCGTACAACCAGCAGTTCCTGCGCGCCTTCGACAAGGGCGAGACGGACGGGGCCTTCGGCCACCGGCACACCCTCGTGTGCGGCTGGCGCGTCACCGGCGCCGTCGACACCGACGCCCTCCAGCGCGCCCTCGACGACGTGGTCGAGCGGCACGAGGTGCTGCGCACCGCCGTGGTCGGCGACGACGAGGGCGGCCACCAGGTCGTGCACCCGCCCGCGCCGGTCGCCCTGGAGGTCACCGACCTGCCCGCGTCGGACACCTCGCGCGACCTGCGAGCCGAGGAGTTCCTGGGCGACCTCGACGCCGCCCCGTTCCCGGTGCGCGAACTGCCGCACCTGCGGGCCTTCCTGGGCCGCTTCGACGCCACCGACGCCGTCCTGGTGCTGGCCACCCACCACACGTCCACCGACGCCTGGTCCCTCCAGGTCCTGATGCGCGACCTGGTCGCCGCCTACCGCGCCCGTGCCGCCGGCGGCACCCCCGACGCGGGCGAGGTGGCCCAGTACCGGGAGTTCGCCCGCTACCAGCAGGAGAACGCCGACAACGACCGCACCGACCGGGCCCGCGCCTACTGGCGCGAGCGCCTCGCCGGAGCCGAGATCACCGGCATCACCTCCGACCGGCCGGCCAAGGCGGACCTGCCGAGCGCGTACGGCGTGCACCGCTTCGTCTTCGACGCCGAACTCTCCAAGAAGGTGGTCGAGTTCGCCCGTGCCGAGCGCTGCACCCCGTTCATGGTGCTCGCCGCCGCCTACAGCGTGCTGCTGCGCCTGCGCACCGGCACCACCGACGTCGTCTTCCCGACCTTCTCCTCCGGCCGCTACGAGGAGCGGTTCGCCGACTCGGTCGGCCCGTTCTTCAACTTCGTGCCGATCCGCGTCGACACGAGCGACTGCGCCACCCTCGCCGACGTCCTGGACCGGTCCCGCGCCGCCTGCGTGGGCGCCTACCGCAACGAGATCCCCTTCGCCCGGATCGCCGAGGACAGCCCCGCCCTGCTCGCGCCGTTCGCCGACGGCTTCCTCGCCGTCGTCGCCTTCGAGGTGCTCCAGTCGGCGTTCCCGCTCGACGGCGGCGAGACGGGCGGCCCCCGCTTCACCGAGATCCGCCGCCGCACCCTGTCCCAGCAGGTCAGCTCGGCCATCCCGGACGGCGGCCTGTGGGCCATGGACGTCCTGCCCGGCGGCGAGCTCGCGGGCAGCCTGAAGTTCGACCACAACCGCTTCGACGAGCGCACGGCCCAGGGCCTGGTGGAGCAGTTCCGCGACCTGCTCGCGGTCCTGGCCGGCGCCCCGCAGACGGCACTGGCGCACCTGTGACCTCGACGCCCCGCAGGCGATCCCTTCGACGCAAGAGGACCGATCGACGATGACCACCACCCTGCCCGAGACGTTCGCGCCGCGTGCCGCCGTGCCCGAGCCGGACCTCACCCCGGACGAGATCGTCGCCCGCGCCGAGGAACTGGCGGCCGGCCTGCCCGCCCGGCAGGCCGAGACCGAGCGGCGCGGCTACTACGCGGAGGACACCCACGAGGCGTTCGCCCGCGCCGGCTTCTACCGCATCCTGGTCCCGCGCCGGTACGGCGGCTACGAGTTCGGCCCGGCGACGTTCATGAAGGTCGCCACGGCCCTGGCCCGCGGCTGCCCGTCGACCGGCTGGATGTACCTGTTCGGCGCGGCCCACGCCCTGGTCGCCGCGACCCTGTTCGACGAGCGCACCCAGGCCGAGCTGTTCGCCGGCGGCGACTTCATCTGCCCGGCCACGGTGGCCCCCGCCGGCAGCGCGACCCGCGCCGAGGACGGCTCGTGGCAGCTGGAGGGCACCTGGAACTACTGCTCCGGCGCCCCCTACGCCACCCACTTCATCGGCCACACCCTGGTCTTCGGCGACCCCGGGCAGCCGCCCGCGCCGATGCTGTTCATCGCCGAGCGGGCGCAGTTCGAGCGCCTGGACGACTGGGGCGACCAGCTCGGCCTCAAGGGCAGCGGCTCGCACAGCATCCGCATCGAGGGCGCCCGCATCCCCGCCCACCGCACCCTGCCCGGCCACCTCAGCCAGATCCCGGTCACCGACGAACTGCCGGGGCGCACCCTGCACGGCCCCGAGTACGGCGGCGGACCGCTCAGCTTCATGCTGCTCGAGCTCGGCGCGCTGGCCGTGGGCATGGCACGGGGCGCCCTGGACGCGTACGAGGAGCTGATGCGCACCCGCACCACCACGTTCTTCCCGATCGTCCCGCGCACCGAGGACCCCGACTTCCAGTTCCGGTTCGGCGAGGCCACCGGCATGATCGCCACCGCCGACGCGGCGATGACCGAGGCCGTACGGCAGTGGGAGCAGCTCTGCCTGAAGGACGCCGCGGCCTTCACCCGCGAGGAGGAGCTGCGGCTGGCCACCATCAGCCGTGAGGTGGTCCGGCTGTGCTGGCGGGCCGTCGAGGGCCAGCTGTTCCCGACGGCGGGCTCCAGCTCCGTACGCGCCGGAGAGCGCGTCGAACGGGTCTGGCGCGACCTGTCGATGCTGCACAGCCACGCCGGCAACGGCGTCTTCCTCGCCTCGCACGCCGGCCGGGAGCTGGCCCGCGCCCACTTCGGCACCGGTCAGTGACCGCCCCCGACCCTTCTGAAGACAGGGAAAATCCCATGGAGCAAGGCTGCCCCTTCGCCCTCGACACCACCGGGCGGGACATCCACGGCGAAGCCGCCGTCCTGCGGGCCCAGGGACCCGCGGTCCAGGTGGAACTGCCCGGCGGCGTCCTCGCCTGGTCGCTGAACGGCCACGACGTCATCAAGAAGGTGCTCGGCGACCCGCGGGTCACCAAGAGCGCCCGCAACCACTGGCCCGCCTTCCAGAGCGGTGAGATACGGCCCGACTGGGAGCTGATCAGCTGGGTGGCCATGGACAACATGGTCACCGCCTACGGCAAGGACCACGTCCGGCTGCGCAAGCTGACCGGCAAGGCGTTCAGCCCGCGCCGCACGGAGGCGTTCCGCCCGCGCGTGGAGGAACTCACCGACCAGCTCCTCGACGGCCTGGCCCAGGCCGCGCCCGGCGAGGTGGTGGACCTGCGCGAGCGGTTCGCCTACCCGCTGCCGGCGCGCCTGGTCGCCGACCTGATCGGCATGCCCGAGGAGGCCCGCGCCAAGACCGCCAAGGTCATCGACGCCATGGTGGACACCACCATCACCCCCGAGCAGGCCCAGGCCGTGCTCGCCGGCTGGCGCGGCGCGATGGCGGACCTGATCGCCGACAAGCGGCGCGAGCCCGGCGAGGACATCACCAGCGACCTCGTGGCCGCCCGCGACGAGGACGG
>JABFVJ010000468.1 GCA_013362835.1 Nonomuraea sp.
GCGATCATGCAGCCGGCCTCGGCGGGCCAGGCGATGGTCCACAGCCAGTTGCCGAGCGCCTCGCCCGCGTAGACGGCGCGGTCGTCGATGCCGGCCAGGCACCACAGGGCGGTCGGGTGCCCGAGCACCTCGATCTTGGCGTTCGGCGGCCCGGAGTCGAACCCCTCGCCGGGGTCGGGCCCGTCGAGCCCCGCGAACGTCGCGCCGAGCCCGACACCGGGCTCCTCCGCGATGACCAGCAGGTCGGCCGGGCCCTGCAGCGGTGAAGGCCCGCTCAGCGCGACCACGCTGGCACGGGCGCCGGTACGTTCGTCGCCCACCTCACCGAAGCCGGTCACCATCCAGCCAGGCGGAAGTGGCCATGGCAGCCACACGGGCACCACCGAGCTCTTCCGCATGGCCTCCAGCGACTCGCCGTTAGGCGGTTTCGGAGGCTGGTACGGCAGGACGTCGCCGTGCGTGTCGCAATGAAACGCACTCGACCAGGCGCTCGACCCGTGAAGCGGGCCAAAGCACCTTGGGCAGGTAGGAGCCGCTCTCACAGCTACCCACGGTGCTTCCTCCGGCCCCGCCACGTCAAGGCCGGGACCCGTTATCCCGTCGTAATCTTGGTCATGTGCGCGTAAATTGTGTCGGCGCGATCATTTTCGACGCCTCTGACCGGCTCCTTCTCGTTCAGCGCGGTCATCCGCCGGGCGAGGGGCTGTGGTCGGTCCCCGGCGGGCGTCTGGAGCCCGGTGAGACGGACGCGGCGGGGCTGCGGCGCGAGGTCCTGGAGGAGACCGGGCTGCGCGTCGAGGTGGGCCGCCTGGCGGGCACGGTGGAGCGTCCAGGGCCGGGCGGCGTCACCTACGTCATCCGCGACTACCTGGCGACCGTGACGGGAGGCGTGCCCGTCGCCGGTGACGACGCCGCCGATGTGCGCTGGTGCGACCCCGGCGAGCTGGCGCTGCTCCCGCTCACCGAGGGGCTGCTCGGCTGCCTGACCGCGTGGGGCGTGCTCACCGGTTCGCGGTGAGGCTGGAGGTCCACAGGATCAGGTGGTCGGTGTCGTACGTGGTGGACCGGCCGAGCGCCACGACCTCCGTGCCGGAGACGGCCACGGCGGTGAGCGTCTGCGTGCCGGGGCCGGCGAGCCGGTCCTTGGTCAGGGCCACGCGGTTCCACGACAGGCCGTCCTGGGAGATCCAGGCCGCGCTGTCGCCCTCGCCCGGCGTGCCGTGCCAGCCGACGGCCACCAGCCCCTGACCGGCGGCGGCCAGGTCGTGGACGGCCGCCGCCTGGTCGGCGGGCAGCCACGCCGTCGTCCAGGTCTCGCCGTCGTCGTCGGACACGGCAGAGAAGGCGCGCCGCGAACCGTCCGACAAGGCCGTGCCGATGGCGACCACCTAGCCCTGGTACGTCGTGACCTGCCGGAGCCCGGCCGACGTCGAGTCCGGCGGGGTCACGGGCTCGCGGGCACTCCAGTTCACCCCGTCGGAGGAGAACCAGACCACGCCGCGCTCCCGGTCGGAGGTGCCCGAGCCGCCGACCGCGACGTAGCCGCCGGAGGTCGCGATCACGTCGTGCACCCGTACGCCCGAGCCGCCCTGCGGCAGCTTCTTCGACCTGGTGAACTTGCGCAGGTCAGGGGTGAACCACATGGCCGCGACCGCCGCGCCCGCCTGGTCGTGGGCCTCGCCGGCCAGCACGTACCCCTTCTTGCCCGCGGCGGCCACGTGCGTGTCCAGGTAGGGCTGGTCGCGGTCGCGGGCCAGGTCGCCGGAGACCGGGACGCGTTTCCAGTTCTCGCCGTCGTCGGAGGTGACGAGCAGGGGGTCGGTGACGGCCATGTTCGTCTGGGTGCTGCCGACCGCGAGCCAGCCGCGTCCGCCGTGGGCGACGTCCTCCAGGATCTGCCTGCCGGGGCCGCCGAGGCTCATGGACTTCCAGCGCTGCCAGTCCTTGATCGTCCACAGGCCCGCGTCGCCGGAGGCCGAACCTACCGCGACGTACCGGCCGGCGAAGGCGGCGAGCCTGGTGGTCTCGCGGGAGACCCTGGTCAGGCCCTCGACCTGGCCGAGCTGGACGCGTGAGGCGTTCCCGCGCGGTGGCGCGGTCATCAGCACGAGCTGGTTGTCGACGTCGGAGGCCGCCTGGTCGCCGCCCGCGAACAGGGTGCCGCCGTCGGAGATCGTGAACCCGCGCAGCGTCGCGCCCGACAGGTCGCCGAGGTCGGCCCGCTTGGCCCAGCCGCGCCCGTCGGCGCTGGTCAGGACCGAGTACTTGCCGAGCGTCGCCTGGCTGATCGCGGCCACGCCGGACGGGTAGGAGATCAGCGACTCCACGCCGGGGCTCTCGCCGCCCAGGCCGCCGATCGAGCCGCACTGCGACCACTGGGCGCCGGTGGGCGAGCAGTAGACGCGTACGTCGCCCTCGACCGTACGCTGCCGGGTCGGCACCAGGACGAACCGTTTGGGCAGCACGGCCAGCGTGCCCGTACGCGGCTCGGCCTCGGGGAGCTGGAAGCCGGTCGCCTGCCAGTCACGGCCGCCGTCGCCCGAGCGCAGCACCCGTGAGCCGCCGCCGTCGACCGGCCGGCCGATGGCGACGACCGTGTCGCCCTGTGCCACGACCGCCGTGATCTCCTGGACGTCGAGCCCCCTGGCCTCCACGCGGTCCCAGGAGCGCCCGTCGGCGGAGTGCCAGGCGGCGGGCCCCGAGCCGCCCTCCTCGCCCGTGGTGGCGCCGACGGCGACGAAGCCCGAGGCCGTCCGCGCGATGTCGGCGATCCGGTCGCCGGGCTTGAACGCGGCCATGCCCGCCGCGTCGACGGTCGTCCAGCTGAAGCCGTCCTGGCTGGTCCACAGGCCGCGCTCGCCGGACAGGCCGTCGCCGCCGCTGGCCAGCCAGCGTCCGCCGCCGCCGACCACGCGCTGGACGGTCGGGGTGGAGGCGCCGCTCACCTGGCCGAGCTGCCAGTGCTTGCCGCCGTCGGGCGAGAAGAGGAACAGCGGGCGCGGGGTCGGGCTGGTGGTGTCGCTGCCGACCGCGACCACCGCGCGGCCGGCCGAGGCCATGTCGTTGAGCTTCTGGTTGGTGCCGACGCCGCCTGCGGGGACGGTGAAGAGCTCGTCGCCAGAACGGCCGGTGCCCGCCTCCAGGCGCAGGCCGGCTTCGTCGGTGCCGCTCCAGCGCCACACGAGGACGCCCGTGGCCACCAGGAGGGCCAGGGCCATGGTGAGGGCGATGGGGGTGGCCTTGCTGCCACGCCGTACGGGGCTGGAGCGGCGTACGGCGGCGGGGGCCGGGCCCCTGTGGTGCCTGCCGCTGGAACCGCCGGGACGCGGCGGGCCCGTGGCCACCAGCAGGTCGGGCCGTGTGGGCCGCCCGCCGGGTGGCCGTCCGACCCGCCTCACTTCCGGGTCGTCCTCCGGGGGCTCCTCGGGCGCCGGTTCCGTGGTCTCGTCGGCGGGGAGCGGCAGGTGGTAGGGAGGCTCGCGGAAGGGCCTGACAGGGGCCGTGGCCTCCTGCGGGGGCTCCCCGGGGTCCGGGGGAGGGTCCGCGTGGGCCGGTGGCTCAGAGGGCGACTGGGGGCTGAGGGGGCCGCCGGCGACGAGCTTGTCCGGGCGGTTGACCACGCGCCGGGGGCGGCGGCGCGGCTCGACCTCGGGTTCGGCCGTCGGCGAGCTGTACGGCCTGCGCCCCTTGGGCGGCTCCTCGATCGAGTCCTCGGGGATCGGCGAGGCGAAGGGCGGCATGCCCCACGGGGAGGTCAGGGGTAAGCCCCTGGCCCGATCGTCGGTCGGACCTGGCGGGGAGTGGCGGATCCTGGGCTCCTCCGCGGAGGGGGGTTCCGAGGCGTCCTCAGGACGCGGGTCGTCGTCATCCGGCGGTCGCCGTGGCGGATCGCTGGGGCCGGAGGCCACGCGCCGCACCTCCTAGTCGAACTCGTCGTACAGGTGGAACTCGTCGAATCGGACCTGGTCAGCCGGGTTGCGCGGGGCGGACGGTGAGCGGACGGCCCCGGTGCGCGGACCGTTCCACAAATCACGTCCCACCATATGCGCCTATTTTCTACCCTGTGCCACCCAAAACGATCACCTCCGTGACACCCTCGCCTGTCCCACAGGAACCAGATCAGCATGCCTGAGCCAGATTGGCGAGACCTCTCTAGCGAGATTTCCGGCACCTCTCGCCTTATTTATGCAGAAATAGTGTCTATTGACCGCTTTTTAGATAGATACAAGACACCAAAGGCGTACACCCCGAGCTGCACGACCGTGCCCGCCAGCGCCTGCCACGGGATCGGCGTCTTGCCCTGATCCAGCGCGTCCTCAAGGTTTCCGGCCGCCGCGCTGAGGCCGAAGGCGAGCAGGTTGTTCATCACGTGCAGCGCGATGGGCGCCTCCAGCCCCCCGGTCCGTACGGCCAGCCAGCCCATGACGGCGCCGAAGGCGAACACGTCGACCAGCCCCACCCACGAGTAGCCGTGCAACGACGCGAACACCACGGCGCCGGCGAGAACCCCGAAGACCGGGTTGCGTACGTGCACGCCGACCGCCTGGATGAACCACCCGCGGAACATGTACTCCTCGGTGGCCGCCTGAAGGGGCACCAGCAGCACGATCGCGATGAGCGGCGGCACGAACGCCTCCCACCCGACCCATCCGAACAGGTCCGAGTACCCCTCGCCGGACAGCGACAGGGCGACCACCTGCGCGGCCTGCCCCAGCACCAGCGCGAGCACGGAGAGCGCGAGGCAGCGCAGCAGCCACGGCCACCGCAGCCGCCCGGCCACCGACGACAGCGACCCCGGCCTGCGCCGCTGGAGGAGCGCGGCCGTGCCGAACACGACGGGCAGCACCGCCGTGATCGACAGCAGCACCATCACCAGCCCGAACACCGGGTCGCCGAAGATCTGCGTCTCAGGGTCGGCCGGCGCGGGCATGGCGAAGACGACTTCGATGATCTTGCCCACGAGGAGCACGCCGGTGCCGACGACGAAATAGCCGATCGCGACGACGATCGTGCCGACGATCGCCCGCCACGGCTCGTTCGCCGAGGTTCTGGCCAGATGGTCGTAACGGGCCCCGCGCGGCATGGGGAGAAACCAGGACGCTGGTTGCGGCGGGTAAGGATAGACGGGCGGCCCGGGCGGCTGGCTGCCATATGGCACATTCGGTCCAGGGTTCTCCTGCATCTATCCATTCTGTCTGCCAGGTGCGCATTAGTTCACAGACGGTCCACCCATTTAGGCGGATGCTCGGAGTCGTACGGCATTTCGACCCTGGGAGCAGTCCATGTCAAGGCTGGGACCTTTCATCACCCTGGCGGCGGGCGCAGTCCTCGCCGCGGGGCTGGGTGTCGCCAGCGTCACCGCGACACCGGCGGCCGACACCTCGGCCGCGGGCTCGGCGGCCGAGGAGCCCTCGACGGCCGAGACCACCACCGCCCCATCCCCCACCCCCACGAAGACGGAGGCCAAGAAGATCCCCAAGGCCGACTACGGCGGCTACGTCAAGGGCAACGGCGGCCTCATCGCGATCTCCGTCCGCGACGGCAAGGCCATCGGCTACTTCTGCGACGGCAGGAACGAGGCCTGGCTCAAGGGCGGCGAGGCCGGCGGCAAGGTCACGCTGAAGGGCCTGGGCACGGCCAGGGCGACGGCCACGCTCGGCGGCGGCCAGGCGAAGGGCTCGCTGTCGGTCGGCGGCAGGAAGTGGACCTTCACCGCGCCGGCCGTGGTCAAGCCGTCCGGCCTGTACCGGGCGACGGCGCTGGTCAGAGGCGCCAAGCTGCGGGTCGGCTGGATCCAGGTGCCGCGCCCCGGCGGCGGCTACTACCAGGTCGGCCGCGCCGTCGTGGGCGAGGACCAGGTGGACGTCCCCAAGCTCGACGACGAGCGCCCGACCGCCCCGGTGACCGTCCAGGACACCACCGTCCAGCCCAAGGACGTCGACGGCTTCATCGAGGAGATGTCATGACCGCCATCCGGCAACCGTCACCGAACACGGCGGCGGTGCTGCTGCTCCCACTGCTGGCCGGCGGCCTGGTCGTGCTCGCGCTCGGCGTCTACGGCCGCCTGCACACGCCCACCGGCTTCGCGGTCGGCCCGGCCGGGTTCTCGGCCGCGCTGCCGATGAAGGCGTGGCTGACGACCGGGGCGTTCGCGCTGGCGATCGTCCAGGTGGTCTCGGCCCTGTCGATGTGGGGCAAGCTGGGCGTCACCATCCCCGCCGGCGTGCACCGCTGGTCCGGACGGCTCGCGTTCATCCTCACGATCCCCGTCGCCTTCCACTGCCTGTACGCCCTCGGCCTCCAGTACGACGTGCCGCGCGTGCTCGCCCACTCGCTGCTCGGCTGCTTCTTCTACGGCGTGTTCACCGCGAAGATGCTGGCGCTGCCCAAGCGCGACGCGCCGGGCTGGACGCTGCCCGCGCTCGGCGGGCTGGCGTTCACGGCGCTGATCGGGCTCTGGCTGACGTCGTCGTTCTGGTTCTTCACGGCGGTCGGCGTCAAGGTGTGAACGACTTCGTCCTGGTCAGACCGGCCGCCCGGCCCTTGGCGGACACGACGAGCGCCATCTTGCGCGACGCCTCGTCGATCATCTCGTCGCCCAGCATGACCGCGCCGCGCCGCTCCACGGTGGTGTAGTAGTCGTACGCCTCCAGGATCAGCTCGGCGTGGTCGTAGTCCTCCTGCGTCGGCGAGAACACCTCGTTGGCGGCCTCCACCTGCAGCGGGTGCAGCACCCACTTGCCGTCGAAGCCGAGCGCGGCCGCCCTGCGCGCCACCCGCCGGTACCCTTCGACGTCCTTGATCTGCAGGTAGGGGCCGTCGATCACCTGGAGGTCGTGCATCCTGGCCGCCATCAGCAGGCGCATGAGGATGTAGTGGTAGGCGTCGCCCTCGACGTAGCCGGGCGGCTGCTCGCCGACGACGAGCGTGCGCATGTTGATCGAGGCCATGAAGTCGGCAGGGCCGAACACCAGGGCCTCGAGGCGCTTCGACGACCCGGCGATGGCGTCGACGTTGACCAGGCCGCGGGCGTTCTCGATCTGCGCCTCGATGCCGATGCGGCCGACCTCGAAGCCCATGGCCTTCTCGATCTGGGTCAGCAGCGTGTCGAGCCAGACGACCTCGGTCGGGTCCTGCACCTTCGGCAGGATCAGGCAGTCGAGGAACTCCCCCGCGCCCTCCACGACCCGGATCACGTCCCGGTACGTCCACATCGTGGTGAGGTCGTTGACCCTGACCACCCGCGTCTTGCCGGTCCAGTCGCCCTCGCGCAGCGCGGTCACGACGTTCTCGCGCGCCTCCTCCTTGGCCAGGGGCGCGACGGAGTCCTCCAGGTCGAGGAAGACCTCGTCGGCCGGCAGGGTCTGGGCCTTCTCCAGGAAGCGTGGATTGCTGCCGGGCACGGAGAGCACGGAACGACGTGAGCGCATGCGCCCACGCTAACGGCTGCGCCCGCACGTCCGGCAGCGGTCCCCGT
>JABFVJ010000017.1 GCA_013362835.1 Nonomuraea sp.
GTGCCCGCCCCACGGGCCGCCGGGGCCGAAGGGGCCGCCGCGGCCGAAGTCGAACGGGAACGGTCCGCCGGGCCCGCCGGGGCCGCCGCGCCTGCCGCGCTCGCGCCGCTCGCCGGGACCGCCGCCGCGGTGATGGTGGTGATGATGGCCGCCGATCTGCTCGAAGGCGTCGGCCATGGCCTTGAACGCCTCGCGCGCCGCGCGCTTGTACTCGTGCGAGCCGGGCCAGTGGCCGCCCGCCGCCTGTGCGTAACCCATGATTCTTTCTCCTCTATCGCGATCTGTTCTCGATGCGTCAAAGATATATCGATAGTGTTCTGCTGGCAAGGCGAGAAGGAGAGTGAGACAGATCACGAAAAAGTTGCGGAATCGGGGAACAGGATTGGGGATGAGGCCGTTGAACACAGCAGACGAGGTCGTTCCGCGTCGGCAGGGCTGGGGGGTGCTGTCGCCGCGGAGACGACCTCGTCTGCGTTCACGGCCAGGCCGGCCGCGTATCGAGAGGGACCGTTCCAGGTACGCGGCGGGCCTCGGCGCGTCAAAGCCTTCTTTGCAATACAGTCCCGATCATGATGGGGCACACGCACGCGATGACCGGGGCGATCGCCTGGCTGGCGCTGGCGCCGCCGCTCGCCGCACTGCCGTTGCTGAACGAGAGCTCCCGGTTCATCGACACCGGGATCATGGCCGGAGCCCTCGGCCCGGCCGAGCTGATCGCCGGCGCCCTGGTCTGCGCCGGCGCCGCCATGCTGCCCGACCTCGACCACCCGAGCGCGACCATCGCGCAGACGTTCGGCCCGGTCACCTGGGCGCTGAGCAAGGTCGTGTCGTGGATCAGCGGCGGCCACCGCGGCATGACGCACTCGCTGGCCTTCGCCGTGGCGCTCGGGTTCGGCGTCCACTGGCTGGCCAACACCTATCCGATAGGGCGCGACATCATGGTCGTCCTGCTCGTCGGGCTGGCCCTGCGCGCGATCGGCGTCGGCATCCCGGGCAACAAGGCCGGCTCGGTGATGATCAACATCGGCCTGACCGCCGGCCTGTACGCCGTCTTCCTCTCGCTGAACGTCGGCTACGCCTGGCTGGGCCTGGCCGTGGGCGTCGGCTGTTTCATCCACGTGGTCGGCGACTGCATGACCGAGCGGGGATGCCCGGTGCTCTGGCCGCTCGGGGCCAAGTTCGTGCTGCCGTGGAAGATCGGCATCAAGACCGGCAAGAAGTTCGAGCAGAAGATCCTCGCGCCGATCCTCTCCGTGGCCATCATCGGCCTGCTCTTCTGGCGGCTCGCCCCGCTTTAACTTGATGTCGAGATACCTGTAGTAATATCTTGACGTCGAGAGATCGGCCGCGAACCCCGAGGTTAGGGTCACCTAACGTACGTGTCGTTCCCGGGGTGCGGCAGGATTTGTGTTGAGCAATTGTCTGATGGAGGAGGCGAATCACCGTGTCCGCGAACAGCTTCGGCAGCCGTGACACGCTACGCGTCGGCGACGCGTCGTACGAGATTTTCCGGCTGGACGCCGTCGAGGGCGCCGCACGCCTCCCGTACAGCCTGAAGATCCTGCTGGAGAACCTCCTCCGCACCGAGGACGGCGCGAACATCACCGCCGACCACATCCGGGCGCTGGGCGGCTGGGACCCCACCGCGACGCCGAGCGTGGAGATCCAGTTCACGCCCGCCCGCGTCATCATGCAGGACTTCACCGGCGTGCCCTGCGTGGTCGACCTGGCCACCATGCGCGAGGCCGTACGCGACCTGGGCGGCGACGCCGCGCGCATCAACCCGCTCGCGCCCGCCGAGATGGTCATCGACCACTCGGTCATCGTCGACTACTTCGGCCACCCCGACGCCTTCCGGCGCAACGTCGAGCGCGAGTACGAGCGCAACCGCGAGCGCTACCAGTTCCTGCGCTGGGGCCAGACGGCCTTCGACGAGTTCAAGGTCGTCCCGCCCGGCACCGGCATCGTCCACCAGGTCAACATCGAGCACCTGGCCCGCGTCGTCATGATCCGCGATGGCAAGGCATACCCCGACACCTGCGTCGGCACCGACTCCCACACCACGATGGAGAACGGCATCGGCGTGCTCGGCTGGGGCGTCGGCGGCATCGAGGCCGAGGCCGCGATGCTCGGCCAGCCGATCTCCATGCTGATCCCGCGCGTGGTCGGCTTCAAGCTCAGCGGCAAGCTGCCCGCGGGCGCCACGGCCACCGACCTGGTGCTGACGATCACCGAGATCCTGCGCAAGCACGGCGTGGTCGGCAAGTTCGTCGAGTTCTACGGCGAGGGCGTCTCCTCGGTGCCGCTGGCCGACCGGGCCACGATCGGCAACATGAGCCCCGAGTTCGGCTCCACCTGCGCGATCTTCCCGATCGACGGCCAGACCGTCGACTACCTGCGCCTGACCGGCCGCTCCGAGGAGCAGATCGCGCTCGTCGAGGCCTACGCCAAGGCCCAGGGCCTCTGGCTCGACCCGCAGGGCCCCGAGCCGGTCTTCTCCGAGTACATCGAGCTCGACCTCGGCACGGTCGTGCCGTCGATCGCCGGCCCCAAGCGCCCGCAGGACCGCATCGCGCTGTCGGCGGCCAAGGAGACCTGGCGCCACGACGTGCAGAACTACGTGGTCGACGGCGTCGACGAGGAGGGCGAGGAGTCCTTCCCCGCCTCCGACTCGCCCGCCTCCAACGCCCGCGCCGACAGCGGCCGGCCGCACAAGCCGGTGCCGGTCACGCTGGCCGACGGCACGTCGTTCGAGATCGACCACGGCATCGTCTCGATCGCCGCGATCACCTCGTGCACCAACACCTCCAACCCGTACGTCATGCTCGGCGCCGCGCTGCTCGCCCGCAACGCCGTCGAGAAGGGCCTGACCCGCAAGCCGTGGGTCAAGACCTCGCTGGCCCCCGGCTCGCAGGTCGTCACCGGCTACTTCGAGCGGTCGGGGCTCCAGCCGTACCTCGACAAGATCGGGTTCAACCTGGTCGGCTACGGCTGCACCACCTGCATCGGCAACTCGGGCCCGCTGCCCACGGAGATCTCCGACGCGATCCAGGCCAACGACCTCGCGGTCACCGCCGTCCTGTCCGGCAACCGCAACTTCGAGGGCCGCATCAACCCCGACGTCAAGATGAACTACCTGGCCTCGCCGCCGCTCGTGGTGGCGTACGCGCTGGCCGGCACCCTCGACATCGACCTCGCCACCGAGCCGCTCGGCCTCGGCTCCGACGGGCAGCCGGTGTTCCTCAAGGACATCTGGCCCGCGCCGGAGGAGATCACGGCCGTGGTCAACTCCTCGATCGGCCGCGACATGTTCGAGCGCGACTACGCCGACGTGTTCAAGGGCGACGAGCACTGGACGTCGCTGCCGATCCCGACCGGCGACACCTTCGAGTGGGACCCGTCCTCCACGTACGTGCGCAAGGCCCCCTACTTCGACGGCATGCCGGAGAAGCCGGAGCCGGTGACCGACATCGCGGGCGCCCGCGTGCTGGTCAAGGTCGGCGACTCGGTCACCACCGACCACATCTCGCCCGCCGGCTCGATCAAGGCCGGCACCCCGGCGGCGCAGTACCTCCAGGCCAACGGCGTCGAGGTCAAGGACTTCAACTCCTACGGCTCGCGGCGCGGCAACCACGAGGTGATGATCCGCGGCACGTTCGCCAACATCCGCCTGCGCAACCAGATCGCCCCCGGCACCGAGGGCGGCTACACCCGCGACTTCACCCAGGCCGACGGCCCGGTGTCGTTCATCTACGACGCCTCGGTCAACTACGCCGAGGCCGGCACGCCGCTGGTGGTGCTGGCGGGCAAGGAGTACGGCTCTGGCTCCTCACGCGACTGGGCGGCCAAGGGCACCGCGTTGCTCGGCGTACGCGCCGTGATCGCCGAGTCCTACGAGCGCATCCACCGCTCCAACCTGATCGGCATGGGCGTGCTCCCGCTGCAGTTCCCCGAGGGGGCCACGGCGGAGTCGCTCGGGCTGACCGGCGAGGAGACCTTCGACATCACCGGCGTCGAAGAGCTCAACAAGGGCGGCATCCCGGCCACCGTGCACGTCAAGGCCGGCGACGTCGAGTTCGACGCGGTCGTCCGCATCGACACGCCCGGCGAGGCCGACTACTACCGCCACGGCGGCATCATGCAGTACGTCCTGCGCTCGCTGCTCGCCAAGTGACTTCCCGCGCCCGCGCCCGGTCAAGAGCCGGACGCGGGCCGGGGACAGGGCGCGATCCTCACGCGCCCACATCGGGGGTACGACCCGACTCGTGAGAGCCGCCCGGCGGAACACCCTCCGCCGGGCGGCTTTCCGCTGTTCACCTGCTGGACGTGCGGTACCTGTGGGTGGCCAGCGAGGCGAAGACGGCGATCAGCGCCACCGACCACAGCAGGCTCGCCGTGACCGGATGCCGCAGCGGCCAGACCGAGCCCGCCGACGTCGGGTTGCCGAACAGGGCGCGGGCGGCGGCGACGGTCGCGCTCATCGGGTTCCAGTCGGCCAGCGGCCTGAGCCAGCCGGGCAGGCCCTCGGTGGGCACGAACGTGTTGGCCAGGAAGGTCATCGGGAACAGCCAGCCGAAGGTGGCGGCGTCGGCCTGGGCGCCGCTCTTGACGTACAGGCCGATGTAGGTGCCGACCCACATCATCGCCAGCCCGAACAGCGCGAGCAGCCCGAACGCCGCCGCCGTCTCGGCGAACGTGCCGTGGGCGCGCCACCCCGCGATCAGCAGGCCCGCCGCGACCATGGAGGCCAGCGAGAGCAGGTGCAGGGACAACTCGGCCGCCGTACGCCCGATGAGCACGGCGCTGCGGGCGATCGGCTGGGAGCGGAACCTGTCGATGATCCCGCGGGCCATGTCCTCGGCCACGGAGGTCGCGGCGGCGGTCGCGGTGAGGGCCATGACCTGCATGAAGATGCCCGGCATCAGGTAGTCGCGGTAGTCGCCGCCGCCGGGGAGGGTGATCGCGCTGCCGAAGACGTAGCCGAACAGCACGGTCATGATGATGGGGAACACCAGGAAACCGGCGAGTTCCCCGGGTTGGGCCTTCATCCGCGAGTAGGTGCGGCCCGCGATGGCGAGGGAGTCGGCGATGGTCCAGCGCAGGTTCACGGCCATGGCTCCAATCATCGGTGTCGGTGTCGGTGTCGGTGTCGGTGTCGCGGTGGCGGTCGCGGTCGGGGTGGCGGTCGGGGGCAGGCGGTCAGGCGGTCAGGCGGTCAGGTGGAGGAAGACCTCGTCGAGGGTGGGGCGGCGGAGCGCGAGGTCCTCGACGGCGATCCCGGCCGCGTCGAGCGCGCTCGCCACGCGGATCAGCGACTGAGCCCCGTCGGGGGCGGGCAGGGTCACCCGCGTCCCCGTGGGAACCACCACCCGCGTCCCCGCGGGAACCATCACCTGCGTCTCCGCGGGAACCATCACCTGCGTCTCCGCGGGAACCATCACCTGCGTCTCCGTGGGAACCGGCACGCGCGTTGGGGCGGGCAGGGTCACCCGCGTCCCCGTGGGAACCGCTGTCCGTGTTCCGGTGGGACCTGGGACGGTGGGGTCGCCGGGGCCGGGGTTCTCGGCGGCGAGGGCACTGAGGGCTTTCGTCGCGTCGTCCGGGTTCCGGAAGTCGATCTGGACGCGGTCGCCGCCGATCCGCTTCTTGAGCGCGGCGGGGGAGCCCGCCGCCGCCACCCGGCCGTCGTCCAGCACGACGATCTGGTCGGCCAGGTGGTCGGCCTCGTCGAGGTACTGGGTGGTCAGCAGCAGCGTGGTGCCCTCGCGTACGAGGTCGCGCAGCAGCTCCCAGAGCTGGAGGCGGCTGCGCGGGTCGAGCCCGGCGGTCGGCTCGTCCATGAACAGCACGGGCGGCGCGACGATCAGGCTCGCGGCCAGGTCGAGCCGCCGCCGCATGCCCCCCGAGTACGTCCTGACCAGCCGCCGCCCCGCCTCGGCCAGCCCGAACCGCTCCAGCAGCTCGCCGGCCCTGTTCCTGGCCTCGGTCCTGGACAGGTGGTAGAGGCGGCCGAACAGCTCCAGGTTGCGCCGGCCGGTGAGCAGCTCGTCGACGGCCGCGTGCTGGCCGGCCAGGCCGATCAGGAAGCGCAGCCGCGCCGCGTCGCGTACGACGTCGAGCCCGGCGACCTCGGCCCGCCCGCCGTCCGGCCGCAGCAGCGTGGCCAGGATGCGTACCGTCGTGGTCTTGCCCGCGCCGTTGGGCCCGAGCAGCCCGCAGACGGTGCCCGCGGGGACGTCGAGGTCGATGCCCCTGAGCGCCTCCTTGCCCGAGTACCGCTTGCGCAATCCCACCGCGTGAATCATCGCGAGGACTCCTTAACGGTGTTAAATCCAACAGCGTCAAGGGTGCATTGAACGTTGTTAAGCTGTCAACCGTGGCACTCGAAAAGGGCACGATCGTGGGCGCGGCGCTGCGTCTCTTGCAGGAGGCGGGGTTCGACGGGCTCACGCTGCGCCGGCTCGCGGGGGAGCTCGGCGTGCAGGCGCCCGCGCTCTACTGGCACTTCAAGAACAAGCAGCAGCTGCTCGACGCGATGGCCGAGGCGCTGACGGCCGCCCACATGGCCAGGCCCGCCCTGACCGACCCCGCCGGCTGGCGCGCGTGGATGCGCGACCACGCCCACCGCGACCGGGCGATGCTCAACTCCTACCGCGACGGCGCCAGGCTGGTGGCGGGCACCCGGCCGTCGCCCCTGCTGTTCGAGGTGGTGGAGCGGTCGGTGGTGGCGCTGGAGTCGGCCGGGTTCACGGTGGGCGACGCGGTGCGCGGGCTGTTCGCGGTGAGCTCGTACGTGGCCGGGTTCGTGCTGGAGGAGCAGGCCGACAGGACGCGCGGAGACCTCGGGGCGGGCATGCCGGACATGGCGGCGTTCCAGGAGGCGCATCCGCGGCTCATGGCCGGGCTCAAGGAGGTGGGCGACCCGCAGGGGGAGCGGTCGTTCGAGGGCGGGCTGCAGGTGATACTCGACGGGATGGAGCACCGCCTCCGCTCAGGTCAGGAGACCTTGGCCGCCGGGGCCGACCAGGTGTCGCAGGCGGCTGGCGAGACGGAGCGGTAGCCGCGCGCCAGCCAGTGTGCGCGGTTGGCGCCCGTGCCGTGGCTGTGCTCACCGTCCTCGTCGCCGCTCGCCCTGGTGGCGTCGAGCAGCGCCGTCCAGTCCCGTCCCGTACGGGCCAGGGAGGGCCACACGCTGCCCAGGAAGACGCCGGCCAGGCAGTCGGCCTGGAGCTCGTAGCGGCGCCCGTCCTCGCCCTTGCGGACGCCCAGGAGGCTCTGGACGTGGTGGCCGTACTCGTGGGCGGCGACCTTGAACGGGTAGAGGTCGGTGCGGCCCTCGATCCAGGAGCCGGTGAGGGGGAGGACGAGGGTGTTGCGGCCGATGCAGTAGAAGG
>JABFVJ010000105.1 GCA_013362835.1 Nonomuraea sp.
ATCAGCACCATGCCCAGGATCAGGAACCCGGCGTCCGACCAGCCCTGGCCGGGCCCGGCGCGCCCGGCCGGGACCGCCGGCCAGGTGAAGGCGCGGAAGAAGCCGTCCCAGAGGGTGTTCACGCGGAGGCCGTCCACGAAACCGCCGAGCCCGATCCCGAGGATCGTGCCCGGCAGGGCGATCCGCTGTCGTGCCCGTGCCCCTGCCACCTGATCAACTATTCGAGCGGCCGGACGGGACGAGCAGAGGAAAACGCCCGTCTTTGCGGGCCGATTGCCGAATCTCGATCCGGCATTTGACCAGTTCAGAGCCGTATGGGTAGGAGTCGGGGGGATGGCTATAAGGCTCTTTCCCCGCTCGATCCGGGCGCGCCTGACCGCGCTCGCCACACTGGTGGCGGCGGTGGTCCTCTGCGTCACGGGCGCCCTCACGCTCACCTTGGGGCCCGACAACCTGCGCGGCATCGTGGAGACGCGGGTGGAGCTGGCCGTACGGAGGGTGGCGAGCGAGGCGCGCATGGGCCGGCTCGAGGCCAACATCGAGGCCCCCAGCCGGGTGCAGCTCCTGCAGGTGGTCTCCGACGACGGCCGCGTGCTCGCCGCCAGCTCGGCCCTGCGCCGCGGCCAGCGGCTGCCCCCGATGCGCGTGGACAAGCCCGAGACGATCTACAGCATGTCGCGCACGATCTCCGGCGTCAGGGACGACAAGGGCAGCCAGTACCTGGTCATGGCCATGCGGGTGCGGATGCCGGACGGCCGGCCCGTCACGGTGTACGGCGCGTCCTCGCTCAGCGACGTCAACCGGGCGCTGTCGTGGCTGAACGCCATGGTGTTCCTCGGCACGCCGATGGTCCTGGTGATCGTCGCGGGCATCACCTGGTGGGTGGTCGCCTCCGCGCTGCGCCCGGTCGAACGCATCCGCGCCGAGCTGGCCGAGATCACCGGCCGCGACCTGAGCAGGCGCGTGCCCGTACCGGACACAGGGGACGAGATCACCGACCTGGCCGCCACCACGAACCGTACACTCGACCGGCTCGAACGCTCGGCCGAGACGCAGCGCCGCTTCGTCGCCGACGCCTCCCACGAGCTGCGCAGCCCCATCGCGGCCCTGCGCACGCAGCTCGAAGTGGCCAACGCCTACCCGGAGGAGACCGACTGGCAGGCCACGGGCGCGCGGGCCCTCGCCGCGGCGGAACGGCTCACCGGCATCATCGACGAGCTGCTGCTGCTGGCCAGACTCGACGCCGGCGCCATCCCCGACTGCCGCGTCGTGGACGTGTGCCGCCTGGCCGAGGAGCAGCTGCGCCGCCGCGAGGGCGGCAAGATCCCCATCGTGCTCGACGCGTGCGAGCACGCGCCGGTGCTCGGCTCGCCCGTGCAGCTCGACCGCCTCCTGACGAACCTGCTCGACAACGCCACCAGGCACGCCGCCTCCAGGATCGACCTCAAGGTGAGGGTGGAGGGCGACCAGGTGGCCATCACGGTGTCCGACGACGGCGACGGCATCCCGCCGGAGGACAGGGAGCGCGTCTTCGAGCGGTTCACCCGGCTGGAGGCCGCGCGCAGGAAGGAGAAGGGCGGCAGCGGCCTCGGCCTGCCGCTCTCGCGCGAGATCGCCGTCTCCCACCACGGCACGCTCAAGGTCGCCGACCACGGCCCCGGCGCCTGCTTCATCGCGCGCCTGCCGCTGCACCGCCCCTAGATTGCCAGGCGCGGACCAGGGGGCTGACCTCCGAGGAGATCGACGACGGCTTCCGCGCCGAGCTCGCCGACGTGCTGTGCCACGTGCTGCTCATGGCCCGCCACCACGGCGTCGACCTGGAGGCCGAGGTCGGGCGCAAGTGGCTGGTGCGGCTGCGGGAGGAGCCGGAGGCCCCGCGCGGCGGGACCCCCGGCTCAGGGGTCACTTGACGAAGGTCACGCGGTTCGCCGCCGACGGGGTGATCGGCGAGTGCGCCGTCAGGTACGCCGTGAACGCGTCCAGGTCGATCGGCCCGCTCCACGTGTCCGTGCTCTGCGTGAACACCGAGAAGCCGTCACCGCCGCCCATCAGGAAGTTGTTCGCGGCGATCTTGATCGACTGGGTGTCCGTGACGGGCGTGCCGTTGAGCTTGACGTCCGACACGCGCGAGCCCACCGGCTTGGTGGTGTCGAACGTGTAGGTCAGCGACGACGACACCTGCAGCAGCCGGTGCGTGATCGCGCCCGTGGCCGGGTTCGGCGTCCACACCTGCTGCTCCAGCAGCGCCTTGAGCTGCGCCCCCGTGTACGTCCGCACCTGCAGCAGGTTGCTGAACGGCTGCACCGCGAACGCCTCCCCGTAGGTGACGACGCCGTCGCCCTCCGACCCCGACTGGGCGTAGGTCAGGGACGTGCGGATGCCGCCCGGGTTCATCAGCGCGATCTCCGCGCCGCCCGCCTTGGCCGCTTCGAGCTGCGAGTCGGCGATGAGGTCGCCGAGCGGCGTCTCCGGCTTGGTGGTCGCGGCCGAGGTGTTGTTGACCACGTTGGTGATGTCGCCGGTGATCGTGCCGATCTTGCGGTTGGCGACCTCGGCGCTGCGCTCCCGCCACGCCTGGACCTGCGCCTCGACCTGCGGGTCGGGCGTGACCGTACGGGTGACGACCTTGTTGTCGGCGGTGACGGAGGAGCGGATCACGTCACGGGTGCGCTTGTCGATCCGCAGGTCGATCTGGGTCAGCACGCGGCCGAACGACGAGCCCTGCGTGTAGAACCGGTCCTGACCGGCCGGGTCCTTGGTCTTGCAGATGTACGCCTGGTGCGAGTGGCCACTGATGACCAGGTCGATCTGCGGGTTCAGCTCCCTGGCGATGCGCGAGCCGGCGTTGGTGGTGTTCACCGAGCAGGCGTCCGGGCTCTGGTTCGGGGTGATCGAGTCGCCCTCGTGCACCAGGACGACCTGCGCCTTGACGCCCTTGCGCGCCAGGTACGCCGAGGCCCGGTTCGCCGCGGCGACCTCCTCGGTGAACTGCAGCCCCTTGATGCCCTCGGCGGTGACGATGGTCGGCGTGGTCGCCGTCACCAGGCCGATGAAGCCCACCTTCACGCCGTTGATCTTCTTGACGTAGAACGGCGGCAGGGCGTACTGGTCGGTGCCTTCCTTGAGCACGTTGGCCGCGAGGAAGTCGAAGTCCGTGCCCTTCCACTCACCGGCGGGCGAGCAGCCGTCCACCGGGTGGCAGCCGCCGTTCATGAGGCGCTGCAGCTCGGCGTACCCCTCGTCGAACTCGTGGTTGCCGGCCGAGGTGGCGCTGAGGCCGAGCGAGCCGAGCACCTCCAGCGTGGGCTCGTCGTGGTAGGCGGCCGAGATCAGCGGCGAGGCGCCGATCAGGTCGCCCGCGGCCACGAGCAGGGTGTTCGCGTCGCGCGCCTGCTTGATGTAGGTCGCCAGGTACGACACGCCGCCGGCGATCGAGTACTTGCCGCCGGCGATCCCGGTCAGCGAGCCGTCGGTGTCGACCAGGGGGCCGTCGGGGTCGAGGATGCGGCTGGAGGAGCCGGAGGGCGGCTCCAGGTTGCCGTGCAGGTCGTTGATGCTGAGCAGGCGGACCGGGACGGTCTGCCCGCCGTGGCCATGGCCATGTCCGTGGCCCGCGGAGCCGCTGGTCGAGGCGACCGCGGGCGCCACGGCCAGGGCGATCCCGGCCGCGGTCGCGGCACCGGCCGTGATCAGCCGGAGGAGGGTGCGTGACGTCATGAGAGGGACGTTACGACGTCTCCCTATGCAACGAATGTCGCAAAGGTAACGATTGACGGGACCAGGCGATGGCATTGTTCGCCATTGGTACGCCTAGAGTTCGTCCTGTGGGTGCGCACGTGAAGATCTGCGAACGGCTCGACGACCGCGAGGTCGCCCAGGTTCTCTCCATCGTCGAAGCGGCTACCGAGGCGGACGGCGTCCGCCCGCTCAACGAGCACGTGATGCTTCATCTGCGCTACGGCGGCGACCCGCGCGCCCGCTCGTTGCTGCTGCACGCCGACGACGGCGAGCCGGCCGGCTACGCGCACGTCGACCCGACCGACGAGGTCGAGGGGCCCAGCGTGGAGCTGGACATCCGCCCGGCCTACCGGCGCCAGGGCTACGGCTCGCGGCTGCTGCGGGCCGTACTGGAGCTGACCGGCGGCAGGGTGCGGCTGTGGGCGCACGGCGGCCACACGGGCGCCGGGGCGCTCGCGGCCTCCTTCGGCTTCGAACGCGTGCGCTCGCTCTGGCAGATGCGCCGCTCCCTGTTCGCCCCGCTCTCCCCCTACACGCTGCCCGAAGGCGTGACGCTGCGCACGTTCGTCCCCGGGCGGGACGAGGAGGCCTGGCTCAAGGTGAACGCCGCCGCCTTCGCCCACCACCCCGAGCAGGGCGCCTGGACGATCGACGACGTGCGCCTGCGCGAGCAGGAGCCCTGGTTCGACCCGGAGGGATTCTTCCTGGCCGAACGCGGCGACCGCCTCGTCGGCTTCCACTGGACGAAGATCCACGGCTCGTCCGACCACGGTCACGAGCCGCTCGGCGAGGTCTACGTGGTCGGCGTCGACCCCTCCCAGCAGGGCACCGGCCTCGGCCGCGCCCTCACCCTCGCCGGCCTGAGCCACCTCCGCACGCGCGGCCTCGCCCACGCGATGCTCTACGTGGACGAGGACAACACGGCGGCGATCAGGCTCTACGAGTCCCTGGGCTTCGCCCGGTGGGACGTCGACGTGATGTACGCGAGCGAGTAGGGCCCCTACTCCACGATCAGGTGGAGGAGGAGGTAGGCGAGCGAGGCCACCAGGGCGGCCGCGGGGATGGTGAGGATCCAGGCGGTCACGATGTTGCCGGCCACGCCCCACCGCACGGCGCTCAGCCGCTTGGTCGCGCCGACACCCATGATCGCCGTGGTGATGGTGTGGGTGGTGGAGATCGGCGCGCCGAACCCGATCGCGGCACCGTACAGGACGGTGGCCGCGGCCGACTCGGCGGCGAACCCCTGGGGCGGGTCGAGCGCGATGATCCGCCGGCCGAGTGTCCGCATGATGCGCCACCCGCCGGCGTACGTGCCGAGGGAGATCGCACCGGCGGCGGACAGGATGACCCACTGGGGGATGCCCTCGCCGGGGCTGGCGTACCCGCCGACGGTCAGGGACAGGAAGATGACGCCCATGGTCTTCTGCGCGTCCTGCAGGCCGTGCCCGAGCGCCATGGCGGCGGCCGAGACGGTCTGCGCGTAGCGGAAGCCGCGGTTGGTCTTGCCCGGCTGGCTGTTGCGGAAGATCCAATAGATTGCGATCATGATCAACGCGGCGAGGGTGAAGCCGATCAGCGGCGAGAGGATCATCGGGATGACGACCTTCTCGACGACCCCGTCCCAGTGCACCACGCTGGCCGAGGCCAGCGCGGCGCCCACCAGGCCGCCGATGAGCGCGTGGCTGGAGGAGGAGGGCAGGCCGAAGTACCAGGTGATCAGGTTCCAGGCGATCGCGCCGATGAGCGCCGAGGCCACGATGACCAGGCCGTGAGGGCCGTCGGGAGCGTCGATGATCCCTTTGCCGACGGTCTGGGCGACCTGGGTGCCGAGGTGGGCGCCGATGAAGTTCATGGCCGCGGCCATGAACAGGGCGGCCCTGGGAGTGAGGGCCCGGGTCGAGACGGAGGTCGCGATGGCGTTCGCCGCGTCGTGGAACCCGTTGGTGTAGTCGAAGGCCAGGGAGATGACGACCACGCCGATGACGAGGGCGAGCGTGAGGTCCACGTGGCCTAGCTTTCCTTGACCGCGATCGACTCGACGGTGTTGGCCACGTGCTCGAAGGCGTCGGCCGCCTCCTCCAGCGCGTCGACGACCTCCTTCATCTTCATGACGGTGAGGGCGTCGTACTCGCCGCTGAACAGCTTGGCCAGCAGCCTGCGGTAGACCTGGTCACCCTGGTTCTCCAGGCGGTTGACCTCGATCCAGTACTCGTTGAGGTTCTTCATCGAACGCAGCCGCGGCATCGCCTCCGCCGTCAGCTCCGCGGCACGTTCCAGAACTTCGACCTGCCGGACCACGTCTTTGGGGAGATGGTCGATCTGGTAGAGGACGATGAGGTCGGAGGCGGCCTCCATGGCGTCCATCACGTCGTCGAGGTTGGAGGCGAGGCGGTAGATGTCCTCGCGGTCGAACGGGGTGATGAAGCTCTCGTTGAGCCGGTTCATGATCGCATGAGTGCGTTCGTCACCGGCGTGCTCGCAGGCGCGCATCTTCTCGGCCAGGGCTTCCCTGTCCGATCCGTCGCTGATGATCTCGACCAGCAGGCGGGATGCCGTGACCAGGTTGTTCGCCGAGTCGGCGAACAGGTCGTAGTAGCTGTCCTCACGTGGCGTGAGACGCAGGCGCACGTCGTTCTCCAGATGTGCGGGGATGGTCCGTGGAAGAGGGTACGGGTTACCAGGCGAAATGCGAACTTCATGTCCCCTTCGCCTTCTGGCTACCCTGCGTATGTTGAGCGACACCGGGAATCGGAGTAGTTTGGCCGCTTTTTGCAGGGAAACTCGGCCGCTGACGTTGCCTGTCGGAGGGCGCCCGGGGGCCCGTGGGGGCCGCGCCCGCTGCGGCGTTCTCTAAATGTTCACCTGTTGTTCATTCAAATCTTCGTCCGGTGGAAGTTCCTGAACGACCTTGAAGGAGTCGGGCCCCGCTGTCCCTGATACCGGGACTCGTACTTGGCCGAGCCGTAGGGATGCTCGGCGGGCGAACTGAGCCGGAACACGCACAGCTGCCCGATCTTCATCCCCGGCCAGAGCTTGATCGGCAAGGTGGCCACGTTGGACAGCTCAAGCGTGACATGCCCGCTGAACCCCGGATCGATGAACCCGGCCGTGGAATGCGTCAGCAGCCCGAGCCGCCCCAGCGAACTCTTCCCCTCCAGCCGGGAGGCCAGATCGTCGGGAAGCGTGATCACCTCGTAGGTGGAGGCCAGGACGAACTCCCCCGGATGCAGGATGAACGGCTCGTCACCGGCCGGCTCCACCATCCGCGTGAGGTCCGGCTGCTCGGTCGCGGGGTCGATGTGAGGGTATTTGTGGTTCTCGAAGACCCGGAAGTAGCGGTCGAGCCGTACGTCGATGCTGGACGGCTGGATCATGTCCTGATGGAACGGGTCTAGGGCGAGCCGGCCGGAGTCGATCTCAGCAAGGATGTCACGGTCAGATAGCAACACGGTGAGCCAACCTACCGTCCCCGCCGGAAAGTGTGGGGGGTCGGGTTTGCTGTCGGGGGGCAAGTTTCCGCTACAGTAGGGGGCGCGTACTTCGGTTCGTGCGGGTGTAGTTCAATGGCAGAACATCAGCTTCCCAAGCTGACAGCGCGGGTTCGATTCCCGTCACCCGCTC
>JABFVJ010000100.1 GCA_013362835.1 Nonomuraea sp.
GAGCGCGGCAGGCGCGGCGGCCCCGGCGGGCCCGGCGGACCGTTCCCGTTCGACTTCGGCCGCGGCGGCCCCTTCGGCCCCGGCGGACCGTGGGGCGGACCTCGCGGGTGGGGCGGCGGGCGCGCCCGCAAGGCCAAGCGGGGCGACGTACGCGCCGCGATCCTGGCCCTGCTGTCGGAGGAGCCGCGCAACGGCTACCAGATCATCCAGGAGATCGCCGAGCGCAGCGAGGGCGGCTGGAAGCCCAGCCCCGGCGCCGTCTACCCGGCGTTGCAGCAGCTCACCGACGAGGGCCTGGTGATCGCCGAGGAGAACGAGGGCCGCAAGACCTTCCGCCTCACCGACGAGGGCCGCGCCTACATCGAGGCGCACGCCGACGAGGTACGCGCCCCCTGGGACGAGATGCGTCCCGACATCGACGACAACACCGCTGATCTCTGGCATATCGCCCGACAGTCGGCATTCGCCATGATGCAGGTTCTTCAGACCGGAAACGACGCACAAATCCGCGAAGCGCGTAAGACTCTGGTGGAGACCCGGCGCAAGCTCTACCAGATCCTGGCCGACGGCGAACCGGGCGAGGAGTAGGCACGTGACCGGCGCCGCAGCGACAAGCCGGCTCGGGGAGAGCGAGGAACCAGGCATGGACCGCAACGATCTCCGCATCGGCGACGCCGAGCGCGAGCAGACGATGGCGGCGCTGCGCGAGCACTTCGCGCAGGGCCGCCTGACCCACGAAGAGCTCGACGAACGACTCGACCGGGCGCTGGCCTCCAAGACGGCCCGCGACCTGGCCCAGGTGACGGCCGACCTGCCCGGTCACGGCCACCACACCCCCGGGCCCGCCCCCTACGCCCCCGCCTACGACCCGGCGCAGCCGTTCCCCCAGTTCGACAGGGACGCCTGGCGCGAGGCGATGCGGGCCCACCGGCAGCAGATGCGGGCGATGCGCCACGCGCACCTGGGCCACCAGCGGGACGGCCGCCCCCACCACCACTGGCGCGGCCATCGCGGCCCCGGCCCCTTCCTGCCCTTCCTGGTGATCTTCGGCGTGCTGGGGGTCGTGTTCGGGTTCGGCTTCTTCAAGATCCTGCTGGCCGTCTTCCTGGTGGCCACCGTCGTCAGCCTGGTGCAGCGCCGTTCCCGCTACCGGCGGTGAGCCTCCCGTCCCTTGGCGTCGTTGGGCCTTGACCCGGATGAAGTCACATTTCATGATCTGGGCGGGTCTCACCGAGCGAAGGGGCGACGTATGACCGAGCCGGGTTCCAGGGTGGCTGTCACGAATCCGTTCGCCGCGGTCGGCCGCGCCGGCGGGCTGGTCCTGGACGGGCCCGGCTACCAGGCCGCGTTCGACCGCGACCACGACGGGTGCGCCGAGCCGCTGTGGAAGCTGGAGCGCGCCCAGTCCTTCTACGAGCCCGACGTCGCGAGCTGGCGGGCCATGATGGACGGCGACTGGGCGGCGTCGCTGGCCCTGGCGGAGGAGATGATGCCGCGCGTCTCCGGCTACTTCCGCAGCCGGGTTCCGGTCAGGCGGGTGCGGGTGGTGGAGCTCCCGATCGGCCCGTACCTGCAGTGGGAGATGCACGTGCTCGACATGCGGGCCAGGGCGGGCTCCCCCTGCCGGGTGGTGCCCGCCGCGCGCGTGGCCGCCCTCGACCCCCTGCCCGAGCTGGTGATCTTCTCCCCCGCCCTCATGTACCAGGTCCTCTACGACGAGTACGGCGGCGGCGCCGGCGGCAAACGCGTCACCGACCCCGGCGTGGTCGGCCCCTGCCTGCGGATCGTCCAGGAGCTGTTCGCCGAGGGCGAGGACGTGCGCGACTTCCACCGGCGGGAGGTCGCGCCGCTGCCCCCGCCCGCCGTCACCGACGAGATGCGCTCGGCCGTCCCCGCCTACGCGCACCGCACCGAGGACTTCAGGGTCTGACGCACGAGTCCAGCCCGGCGCAGGCGACGAAGTGGCCGGGCGTGACCTCCAGCAGGCCGCCGGTCGCGCCGCGCTCGTGGAACAGGCAGGTCTCGACGGGCACGGCGTCGTCCCACGCGTGGTGCAGGCGCGGCACGGCCGCCAAGAGCTGCCGCGTGTACGGATGCAGCGGGTCGCCGAAGACCTCGCCCGTCAGGCCCGCCTCCACCACCGCGCCCCCGCGCAGCACCACCGTGCGCTCGGCCAGGTACGTCCCGAGCGACAGGTCGTGGGTGATGTAGAGCACGCCGAGCCCGCGCGACTTCAGCTCGGCCAGCAGGTTGAGCACGTCGATGCGGGTGGAGGCGTCGAGCATGCTGGTGATCTCGTCGGCCACCAGCAGCTTGAGGTCCAGCAGCAGCGCGCGGGCGATGAGCAGCCGCTGGAGCTGGCCGCCGCTGAGCTGGTGCGGGTACTTGCCGAGGATCTGCCCGGGATTGAGACGTACGTCCCGCAGGCTGCGCTCGACGCGTTCCGACCACTCCCGCCCCGGAACCCCCGGATGGTACGCCTCCTTGATCATCGCGAACACCCGGTCGGCCTTGAAGACCGGGTTGAACGAGCTGAACGGGTCCTGGAAGATGCCCTGGACGTGGCGGTAGTACTCCTTGCCCGGTCGCACCGGACGTCCGCCGAAGGTGATCGAGCCGCCGGTGGCCCGGCTCAGGCCGAGGATCATCCTGCCGATCGTGCTCTTGCCGCTGCCGCTCTCGCCGATCAGCGAGACCAGCTCGCCGGGGGCGACCTCGAAGGACACCTTCCGCACGGCCGTGACGCTCCCGCCGCCGAAGGCGCCGGTCCTGAACTCCTTGGTGACGTCGTCGAGTCTCAGCATCATGCCTTCCAGCAGGCGACGTGGTGGCCGGGGACCGGCTCGGCCACCGGGGGCTCCTCGACGCACTCCGGGCCCGCGATCGGGCAGCGGTCGCGGAACCGGCAGCCGGCCGGCGGGTCGAGCAGCGACGGCGGGCTGCCCGCGATGCCCTCCAGCCTGCGGTCCGCGTGGCGCACGCCGACCTCCGGCAGGGACTCGACGAGCAGCCGGGTGTAGGGGTGCAGGGGCGCCTTGACGATCACGTCGGCGGGCGCCTTCTCGGCCAGCTTCCCGGCGTACATGACCATGATCGTGTCGGCGATGTGGCTGGTGAGGGCGATGTCGTGGGTGATGAAGAGCATGCTCGTGACGTAGCCGCTGTCGCGGAAGCCGAGCAGGGCGCGCGCGACCGCCTTCTGCGTGGAGACATCGAGCGCGGAGGTGACCTCGTCGGCGATCAGCACCGACGGGTCGAGCAGCGTCGAGATGACCATGACCATCCGCTGGCGCATGCCGCCCGACAGCTCGATCGGATAGCGGTCGAGGACGTCGCGGGGCAGGCCGACCTGGTCCATCCGGCGTTCCAGCTCGGCGACGTCCACGCTCACGCCCCTCGACGCGAGCAGCTCGGTGACCATCTTGCGGATCCTGCGGGTGGGGTTCAGGGCGCTCATCGCGTACTGCGGGATGAGCGAGACCTTACTGAAGCGGTAGTCGTTCATCGCGCGGTCGTCGGCGATCGGCAGCTCCGCGCCGTCGAGCTCGACCCGGCCGCCGGCATGGCGCATGCGGCCGTCCATGCGGATGAGGCTCTTGCCGAGCGTGCTCTTGCCGCAGCCCGACTCGCCGACCAGGCCCAGGATCTCGCCGTCGGCCAGGTCGAAGGAGACGCCGTCGAGCGCCCGCACCTCGCCCTTGAGCGTCCTGTAGTGCACGCGCAACTCGCTGACCCGCAGGCTCATGTCTCCCTCAGCTTCGGGTTGAAGACCTCGTCGAGGCCGACGTTGGCGACGTACAGGGCGCCCACGACGCCCGTGATGGCCGCGCCCGGCGGGACGAACCACCACCACATGCCGAGCTGGAGCGCGCTCCACTGGTGGGCGTTCTGCAGCATCAGGCCGAGCGAGACGCCCTCGGTCGGGCCGAGGCCGATGAAGTCGAGCGAGGAGGCGATCAGGATCGAGCCGCCGAACAGCAGGATGAACGTCATGAACAGGTAGGAGCTCATGTTCGGCGCGACCTCCCTGGTGACGATCTTCCAGGTGCTCGCGCCGCTCAGCCTGGCCAGGTCCACGAACTCGCGCGTACGCAGCGAGAACGTCTGCGCCCTGATCGCCCGCGCCGCCCACGGCCAGGAGGTCAGGCCGATGAACAGGCCCTGCATGGCCACGCTGCGGATGCCGAGGTAGGCGTTGACGATGAGCAGGACGGCCAGGGTGGGGATGACGAGGATGACGTTGGTGAGCATGTTGAGCAGTTCGTCCACGATGCCGCCGCGGTAGCCGGCGAGGAAGCCGACCAGCATGCCGAGTGCCGCCGCGATGCCGCCGCCGACCACGCCGACGGCGAAGGTGCTGCGCAGGCCGTGGGTGAACTGGAGGAAGATGTCCTGGCCGAAGGTGGTGGTGCCGAACCAGTGTTCGGACGAGGGCGGGCTCATGGCGTCGGGGCCGTACTCGTTGGGTGCGCCGCCGAGCAGCACCGGGCCGATCAGGCCCAGCGCGAGCAGCGCGACGACGACGCCGAAGCCGGTCACGAGCTTGCCGTTGCGCACCGCGAAGTACAGCGCCTCGCGCCGTACGCCGGCCCGCTCGCGCGGCGCGACCTCCTGTAGCGCGGTCATGCCCGCACACCCGCCATTCCCGCCCGCGTACGAGGATCGACCACGACGTAGACGATGTCGATGATGAAGTTGGCGATCAGCACCCCCAGCACGATGAACAGGAACGTGCCCTGGAGCAGGAAGAAGTCCTTGTTCTGGATGGCCTTGAGTATCAGGCTGCCGAGGCCGGGGTAGGCGAAGACGATCTCGGTGACCAGCGCGCCCGCCACCAGGACGCCGAGTTGCAGCGCCAGGCCGGTGATCTGGGGCAGGACGGCGTTGCGGAAGGCGTAGCGGCGGATGAGCCTGCTGGGCGCGCCGAGGGCGGCGAGGTAGGTGGAGTAGTCCGACTCCAGCTCGTAGATGATCATGTTGCGCATGCCGATCGCCCAGCCGCCGAGCGCCACCAGGAACAGCGAGAGGAACGGCAGCGCCCAGTGGTGCAGCAGGTCGAGCAGGAACGTCCACGACCAGGTGGGCCGGAGCGAGAAGCTGTAGCCGCCGGCGACCGGGAACAGGCCGGCGAGCACGCCGAACGCCCAGGCCAGCAGCACCGCGAGCCACATGTACGGCGTCGCCGTCAGCAGGTAGCCGATCGGCAGGACGGTGTTGTCGAGCAGCTTGCGCCGGGCCGCGTAGGCGCCGAACCTGTTGCCCACGACCCAGCTCAGCAGCACCGACGGCACGACCAGCGCCAGCGTGTACGGCACCGCGCCGCCGATCACCGTGCTGACCGGCGTGGGGAAGGCCCAGATGCTGAGCCCGAAGTCGCCGCGCAGGAGCGCGGACCAGAAGTTGAGGTACTGCCGCCAGAGGGGCTGGTCCAGGCCGAACAGGTTGCGGTAGTAGGCGGTCATGGCCTCCACGGCGGCGGGCTGGGTGACGTTGGCGCGGGCGACCATGCTGGAGACGGGGTCGCCCGGCATGAAGCGCGGGATCATCCAGTTGACCGTGACGGCGACGAAGAAGGTCAGTCCGTAGATGAGCAGTTTTCTGCCGAAGTAGCGACGCACGAATGCTCTCCAGGAAGGCCCCCCGCTCGTCTCTGCCGGGAGCGGGGGGACGGGGATGTGCGGGTCAGGAACCGGTCGGCTGGAGCTGGGTGAGGGTCTCGAAGCCGCCGAGCTCGATCCAGTTGCGCCACATCACGGCCGGGGTCTTCGGCGCGCCGCCGGCGGACGACGGCCAGTTCTTCCACACGCTGGTGCTGGACTGCGCCCACAGGCCGTTGTACCAGAGCGGGATGACCGGGAGATCGTCGAGCGAGATCTGCTGGAGCTGGGAGGTGATCTTCTTCATGCCCTCGATGTCGTCGGTCCTGACCTGGTCGAGCTCCTGCACGAGGCTCCAGGCCTTCTTGTTCTCGTAGCGGGCGAAGTTGACCGTGTTCTGCAGCTTCTGGACGGGGAGCTGGAACATGTACTCGTAGTAGGTGTACGGCGAGTTCGACAGCTGGCGCTCGTTGTTGATGAGCAGGTCGAAGTCGCCCCTCTGCCGCTTCTCGACCAGGGCGTTGAAGTCGGGGAAGTCGGGCGTGATCTGGATGCCGGCGGTCTTGGCGCTGGCGGCGATCGACCGCGCCGACTCCATCCAGTCGGTCCAGCCGGACGGCACGATCAGGGACAGGCTGATCTTGGAGCCGTCCTTGTTCTCCACGAAGCCGTCGCCGTCGGCGTCCTTGTAACCGGCGTCCGCGAGCAGCTTCTTGGCCTTGGCGGTGTCGAAGGCGAACCCGGAGGCGCCGACGACGGACTGGTCGACGAACTGCTCCCACTGGGGCAGCAGGCCGGTGGGGCTGGCGGCCTTGACGAGGTTGCCGTACACGCCTTCGACGATCTTCTTCACGTCGACCGAGGAGGCGAGCGCCTTGCGGAAGGCGGGGTCGTCCATCGGCTTCTTGGTGGTGTTGGGCACCAGCCACGCGGTGTTGGCCGACAACATGTACGGCGGCTCGGCGTAGTACGTCGACAGCCCGAAGTTGCCCTTGACCAGGTTCGCCACGCCGGGCAGGAAGTTGTTGCTGAGGTCGAGGCCCTTCTGCAGGAGCAGGCCCATGGCGACCTCGTTGCTCGGGGTGGCGATGTCCACGATGTAGCGCGGCTTGGGCTCCATGTTCAGCGCCGCCTTGCCCCACCAGTCGTCGCGCCGCTTCAGCACCACGCGGTCCTGGTCCTTGCTCATGAACGTGTACGCGCCCGTCGCCACCGGGTTGTCGTTGACGCCGTCGAGCACCTCCTTCTCCGAGCGGCCCTTCCACACGTGCTCGGGCAGGATGGAGCGGCTGTAGAGCATGAAGTCCCACTCCTGGTAGTTGGCCTTGGAGAAGGTGAACTTCACGGTCTGGTCGTCCACGGCCTCGACGCTCTTCAGCCAGTCCCACAGGTTGTGGTAGGGGATCGTCTCCATCTTGCCGACCTCGAAGGTGAAGGCGACGTCCTTGGCGGTGAGCGGCTGCCCGTCGGACCATTTCACGCCGGTGCGCAGCTTGAGCTGGTACGTGGTGTCGTCGGTCCACGAACCGCTCTCGGCGAGCCAGGGCGTGAGCTTGGCGGCGGTCGCGTCGTAGTGGAAGAGCGTTTCGTAGACCAGGCCCTTGGTGCCGACGGCCGAGTCCCATTCGCGGATCGGGTTGTAGTTGGCCGGCGGGCCCCACTGGGTGCCGGTCGTGTAGAGCGTCTCGTTGCGGGGCAGCGAGTCGGGGTCGGCCTGGGCGGTCGCAGCGCCCGCCTGGCTCTGCGACGGCGGCGCCGC
>JABFVJ010000060.1 GCA_013362835.1 Nonomuraea sp.
CGGCCCTCCTCCACCAGCAGCCCGGCCACCACCCCGTCCCAGGGGATCGGCAGCTCGACGATGGACTTGGCCGTCTCGATCTCCACCACGATCTGGTTGACCTTGACGTCGTCGCCCGGCCGGACATGCCAGCGGACGATCTCGGCCTCGGTCAGGCCCTCCCCGACGTCGGGAAGCTTGAACTCGCGTCGCATGGAAGCGCGTCCCCCTTTCAGAACCCGAAGGCGCGGTCGACGGCGTCGAGCACCCTGTCCAGGTCGGGCAGGTAGTGCTCTTCGAGCTTCGACGGCGGGTAGGGGGTGGAGAAGCCGCCGACCCGCAGCACCGGCGACTCCAGGTTGTAGAAGCACCGCTCGGTGATCCTGGCCGCGAGCTCGGCGCCGAACCCGTTGTAGACGGGCGCCTCGTGGACCACCACGACCCGCCCGGTCCTGCGTACGGACTCCATGACCAGCGGCTCGTCGAGCGGGTTGAGCGAGCGCAGGTCGATGACCTCCAGCGAGCGGCCGTCGTCCTCGGCCGCCGTGGCGGCCTCCAGGCACGTCTTGACCATGGGACCGTAGGCCAGCAGCGTGGCGTCGGAGCCCGCGCGTACGACCGTGGCCTTGTCGAACGGCGTCCACCAGTCGGTCGAGGCCGTGTCGACGTCGGCCTTCTCCCAGTAGCGGCGCTTGGGCTCGAAGAAGATGACCGGGTCGTCGCTCCGGATGGCCTGCTGGATCATGGTGTAGGCGTCGGCCGGGTTGGAACAGGCGACGACGCGCAGCCCCGCCGTGTGGGTGAAGTACGCCTCGGGCGACTCGCTGTGGTGCTCGACCGCGCCGATGCCGCCGCCGCACGGGATGCGTACGACGACGGGCAGCTTGATCGCGCCGAGCGAGCGCATCGGCATCTTGGCGAGCTGCGTGATGATCTGGTCGGCGGCCGGGAACACGAACCCGTCGAACTGGATCTCGCACACCGGCCGGTAGCCGCGCAGCGCGAGGCCGATCGCGGTGCCGATGATGCCGGACTCGGCGAGCGGCGTGTCGATGACCCGGTCTTCGCCGAAGTCCTTCTGCAGGCCGTCGGTGACGCGGAACACGCCGCCCAGCTTGCCGACGTCCTCGCCCATGATGAGGACCTTGGGATCGTCCTCCATGGCCCTGCGCATGCCCTCGTTCAGCGCCTTGGACAGGCTCAACACCGTCATTTCTCGAAGCCCTCCAAGTAAGCGGCGTACTGCGCGCGCTCCCCGTCGATGAGCGCGTGCGGCGCGCGATAGACGTGGTCGAAGATATCGAGCGGCTCGGGATCCGGCATCGCCAGGCACCGCCTGCGCAGGTCTGCGCCGAGCTGGTCGGCCTCGGCGTCGATGGAGTCGAAGAAGGCCTGGTCGGCCAGCTCGTTGCGGAACAGGTAGGACTTGACCCGCTCGATCGGGTCCTTGAGCTTCCACGCCTCAAGCTCGCTCGCCACGCGGTAGCGGGTCGGGTCGTCGGTGGTCGTGTGCGCGCCCATCCGGTACGTGAACGCCTCGATCAGCGTCGGCCCCTGGCCCGTACGGGCGGCTTCGAGCGCCTTCTTGGTGACCGCGAGGCAGGCGAACACGTCGTTGCCGTCGACCCTCACGCCCGGGAAGCCGAAGCCCGAGGCCCGGCGGTAGAGGGGGATGCGGCTCTGCTTCTCCAGGGGCTCGGAGATGGCCCACTGGTTGTTCTGGCAGAAGAACACGATCGGCGCGTTGAAGACGCCGGCCCAGATGAACGACTCGTTCACGTCGCCCTGGGAAGTGGCGCCGTCGCCGAAGTAGACGATCGTGGCGGCGGTCGCGTCGTCGCGCTGGATGCCCATGGCGTAGCCGACCGCGTGGAGGGTCTGGCTGCCGATCACGATCGTGTACAGGTGGAAGTTGTGCTCCTTCGGGTCCCACCCGCCGTGGTTGACGCCTCTGAACAGGCCGAGCAGCTTCACCGGGTCGACGTCGCGGCACCAGGCCACGCCGTGCTCGCGGTAGGTCGGGAAGGCCATGTCGACGTCGGTCAGCGCGCGGCCCGAGCCGATCTGGGCGGCTTCCTGACCGAGCAGCGAGGCCCAGATGCCGAGCTCGCCCTGGCGTTGCAGGGCCACGGCCTCCAGGTCGATGCGCCGGACGAGCGCCAGGTCGCGGTAGAGCGACCGGATCTCCTCCGGCGTCAGGTCTATGTCGTAGTCGGGGTGCTCGACCCGTTGTCCTTCGGGTGTGAGCAACTGCACGAGCTCAGGGGGTGCTTCGGCACCACGAGAGGCGTCGACTGTCACGTGCCGCTCCTGTGCGATCGGGGCCGGTGTCGATGGGGTCGCCACCTGGGGCCAGCCTTTTGAGCGTTCGAACCATGTGGTGGTGGTTCATACGCCTTTGGGGACATGGTGGCAGACGTCACAGCCCTCCGCGCAAGCCCCATGTCCTCCCCGTTCCCGTTGTCCTGACGGCCACACACGCCGGTAGGCTTGCTTTCCCAAGCATCCACCCCACCCAGGAGGAACGCAGTGGCGCGCGTCATCGTAGACGTCATGCTGAAGCCCGAGATCCTCGACCCGCAGGGCCAGGCCATTGCCAGGGCGCTGCCCAGGCTCGGCTTCTCCGGCGTCTCGGCCGTACGTCAGGGCAAGCGGTTCGAGGTCGAGCTCGAAGGCGCGGCCGACGAGGCGGCGCTCGACGAGGTGCGGAAGATGGCCGAAACGCTGCTGGCCAACACGGTCATCGAGGACTACACCGTCCGGGTTGAGGGGTAGAAGGCACATTTGATGCCTGGATTTACCCCTGGTGGCTTAAAGTGGCGTTCGGTCATGCCACAATGCCACGGGCGTGCCAACACTAAATAACAACAACGTGATTTTGCGGTTAGCCCCGATTTCACAGGGAAACCTACTCCAGGTGACATTCCGGAGCCCGGAGGAGTCCGGTGGATATTGAGTTCTCGTTGGCGCTGCCTCGGGATGCGATCGGCATACCGATGGTCAGGCGAGTGCTAGGCGATGCGATGCGTTCACTCAACGTGAGCGAGACCTGCATCGCCGACATGCTGCTCGCCGTCTCCGAGGCCTGCTCCAACGCGGTGCGCCATGGCGGTCCCGCCAATCGTTACGAGGTGTCGGCGGCCATCGGCTACGGCCGCTGCGACGTACGCGTCGCCGACAACGGCGAGGGTCTGCCGTCGATGCCGCTGCACTTTCCTCCTCCCGACACCGAGAACGGCCGCGGCCTGCTGATCATGCGCTCCGTGGTCGACGAGATCTCCTTCGGCACGACGCCCGGCCGTGGCACGACGGTCCACCTGCGCAAGATGCTCGCCTGGGACGACGAGGCCGACGACGCCCGTCACCGCGAGCTGGCCGCTGTCTGATCCGCTGTCCGATCCGCGGTCCGACCCGCTGCCTGACCCGCTGCCTGACCCGCTGCCCGGAACACAGCCGCGCACCCGATAATCTGAGTACACCGCCGTAGACCGCCGTCCGCCCCCAAAGAGACGGTGGCACGCGCGTGCGCATTCCTCGGAGGGGACGACTGTCATGAGCGCTGCCCGTGTGGGCGTAGTCACGTTTCCAGGAACTCTCGACGACCAGGACGCCGCCAGAGCCGTGCGCCTCGTGGGCGCGCAGGCGGTCCCGCTGTGGCACGCCGACCACGACCTGAAGGGGGTCGACGCCGTGTTCCTGCCCGGCGGCTTCTCCTACGGCGACTATCTGCGCTGCGGCGCCATCTCCAGGTTCGCTCCTCTGATGGACGAGATCGTCCCGGCGGCCAAGGCCGGTCTGCCGGTCATCGGCACCTGCAACGGCTTCCAGATCCTCTGCGAGGCCCACCTGCTGCCCGGCGCGCTCACCCGCAACGCCTCGCTCCACTACGTCTGCCGCGACCAGCGCGTCAGGGTCGAGCAGACCGGCACCGCCTGGACCAACTCCTTCGAGCGCGGCCAGGAGATCGTGCTGCCCGTCAAGCACGGCGAGGGCCGCTACGTGGCCTCCGACGACACGCTGGCGGCGCTGGAGTCGGGCGGCCACGTCGTCGTGCGCTACACCGGCGGCAACCCCAACGGCTCGCTCAACGACATCGCCGGCATCCGCAACGAGGCGGGCAACGTGGTCGGCCTCATGCCGCACCCCGAGCACGCCGTCGAGGAGCTGGTCGGCGCGCCGAGCACCGACGGGCTCGGCTTCTTCACGTCCATCCTGAAGAATCTGGTGAACGCATGAGCACCGACAGCGTCAAGCGGGCCGCGGAGACCCCCGACGAGCCGATGCCCTTCGCCGAGCTGGGCATGAAGCTGGACGAGTACAACCGGGTCAAGCAGATCCTGGGCCGCCGTCCCACGGGCTCCGAGCTGGCCATCTACAGCGTCATGTGGTCCGAGCACTGCTCGTACAAGTCGTCGAAGGTGCATCTGCGGCAGTTCGCGACCAAGGCGCCCAAGTCCGAGGCGCTGCTCGTCGGCATGGGCGAGAACGCGGGCGTGGTCGACATCGGCGACGGCTGGGCGGCCACGTTCAAGATCGAGTCGCACAACCACCCCTCCTACGTCGAGCCCCACCAGGGCGCGGCCACCGGCGTCGGCGGGATCGTGCGCGACATCATGTCGATGGGCGCCCGCCCGATCGCCGTCATGGACGCGCTGCGCTTCGGCGGCGCCGACGCCGTCGACACCCGGCGGGTGCTGCCCGGCGTGGTCGAGGGCATCAGCCACTACGGCAACTGCCTGGGCCTGCCCAACATCGGCGGCGAGGTCGTCTTCGACCCCTGCTACATCGGCAACCCGCTGGTCAACGCGCTCTGCGTCGGCCTGCTCCGCAAAGACCAGATCAAGCTGGCCACCGCGCCGGGGCCCGGCAACCAGGTCGTGCTGTTCGGCGCGTCCACGGGCCCCGACGGCATCGGCGGCGCGTCCGTGCTGGCCTCGGCGACGTTCGAGGACGAGTCGCAGGCCAAGCGACCCGCCGTGCAGGTGGGCGACCCGTTCATGGAGAAGCTGCTCATCGAGTGCTGCCTGGAGCTGTACGCGGCCGACGTCGTCGTCGGCATCCAGGACCTCGGCGCGGCCGGCGTCTCCTGCGCCACCACCGAGCTCGCCGCCAAGGGCACCGGCGGCATGAACGTCGACCTCAACCTGGTCCCGCTCCGCGACTCCTCGCTCCGGCCGGAGGAGATCCTGATGAGCGAGTCGCAGGAACGGATGATGGCCGTCGTCCGGCCCGACGACATCCCCGCGTTCATGGCGATCTGCGCCAAGTGGGACGTTCCCGCCACCGTCATCGGCGAGGTCACCGACACCGGCCGCCTCGTCATGACCTGGGACGGCGAGGTCATCGTGGACATCCCGCCGGGCACCGCCGCCGACGACGGCCCGGTCTACGAGCGTCCCTACCACGAGCCGTCCGGCCAGGCCGCGCTCAACGCCGACACCCCCGACCGGCTGGAGCGCCCCGCCGACCTGCGGGCCACCCTGCTGCAGCTCCTCGGCTCGCCCAACCTGGCCTCCAAGGAGTGGGTGACCTCCCAGTACGACCGTTACGTCCGGTCCAACACCGTGCTGGCCCAGCCGGCCGACGCCGGGATGTTGCGCATCTCCGAGGCCATCGCCGGGGCGGAGCCCACGACCAGGGGCATCGCGCTGTCCACCGACGGCAACGGGCGTTACGCCAAGCTCGACCCGTACGCGGGGGCGCAGCTCGCGCTGGCCGAGGCGTACCGGAACGTGGCCGTCACGGGCGCCAAGCCGCTCGCCGTCACCAACTGCCTCAACTTCGGCTCGCCCGAGGACCCCGAGGTCATGTGGCAGTTCGCCGAGGCCACGCGCGGTCTCGCCGACGCCTGCCGCACGCTGGGCGTGCCGGTGACCGGCGGCAACGTCTCCTTCTACAACCAGACCGGCTCGACGGCCATCCACCCCACGCCCGTCGTGGGCGTGCTGGGCGTCATCGACGACGTGGCCAAGCGGGTGCCGTCCGGGTTCACCGCCGAAGGGCTGCGGGTCGTGCTGCTCGGCGACACCGGCGACGAGTTCGGCGGCTCGGAGTGGGCGCACGTCGCCCACCGGCACCTCGGCGGTCTGCCGCCGCACGCCGACCTGGCGGCCGAGCAGGCGCTCGCGACCGTGCTGGTGGAAGCCGGGGCCCGGGGGCTGCTGGAGGGGTCGCACGACCTGTCCGACGGCGGGCTCGCGGTGGCGCTGGCCGAGTCGTGCCTGGCTCGCGGCATCGGCGCCCGGGTGGCCCTGAGCGGTGACCCCTTCACCGACCTGTTCAGTGAGTCCGCTGCTCGGGCGCTGGTGGTCGTGCGGCCGGAGGCGTTCGAGGAGTTCGCCGCGCTGTGCGGGCGTCACGAGGTGCCCTGCTACGGGCTCGGGGTGACCGGTGGGGACGCGCTGGTGATCGAGGACGCGTTCGACGTCCCGATCGAGGACATGCGCGAAACCCACTCCGCCGCGCTGCCCGCGCTGTTCGGCTGACTTAAACGAAAGGGGCCGGTACGGGAACATCCCGCACCGGCCCCTTTTGTCGTTATGCCTTCTTCATGCAGATCACGTAGACCTTGCCGGAGACGCTGGTGCCGTTGCTGCCGCCACCGTGGGTCTGGGTCTCGGCGACACCGTTGTTGCCGCCGCCGTTGTCGTCCTTGGCCAAGCTGACCGTCCAGCCGTTGTAGCCGGGGAAGCTGCCCATGACGACGGCGTTCTTCAGGGTGCTGAAGTAGAACCCGCCGCCGGTCGGCGTGCCGCCCTTGTCGCACGTGGCGCTCGCCGATCCGAGCGAGTTGATGGACTCGTCGTTGGTGTAGGTGACGTAGGTGGCGCCGGAGCCGTCCTTACCAGGCTCACCCTTGGGTCCCTGCGGACCCGCCGGGCCGCGCTCGCCGTCCTTGCCAGGGAGGCCGTTCTTGCCGTCCGTCCCGTTCTTGCCCGGCAGGCCGTCCTGGCCGTTCTTGCCGTCCTGGCCGTTCTTGCCGGGGAGGCCGTCCTTGCCGGGAAGGCCGTTCTTGCCGTCCTCCCCGTTCTTGCCCGGGAAGCCGCGCTCGCCCCGGTAGCCCTGAGGACCGCGCAGGCCGGTGTCACCCTTCTGGCCCTGCGGGCCCGTCTCGCCCTTCGGGCCCTGGGCGCCGGTCTCGCCCGGCTTGCCCTGGGGGCCCTGGAGGCCCTGCTTGCCCTGCGGGCCCACCGGGCCCGTTTCGCCCTTGGGGCCCTGGGGGCCCGCGACGCCCTGCTTGCCCTGGGGGCCCGTGTCGCCCTTCGGGCCGGACGTGCCGCCCGTGAGCTCCGTCGTGCTGCCGCCGATCACCACGCGCTCTTCCGTCTTGCGGCACGGGGTGGACGCGTTGACGATGCGGACGTAGCGGGAC
>JABFVJ010000059.1 GCA_013362835.1 Nonomuraea sp.
GTGCCGGGCTTCCTGGGCACGGCCATCGCCTCGATGGTGGGCGCCGTGTGCGCGGCCGTGGTGATGGTGACCGGGGCGCCGGCGGCAGGGGTCGCGGCGGTGGGCGTGGCCGTGGTCATGGCGTTCAGCCCGCTGATCCCCGTGCTGTCGTTCCGGCTGGCACGGGTGCCGCTGCCGTCGATGCCGACCAACGCCGAGGAGCTGCGCGGCGACAACCAGCGGCTCGACAGCGCCTCGGTGCTGGAGCGCACGGGCGCGGCCCGCCGGTACGCGACCGGCATGATCGTGGGCGTCGCGCTGGTCGGGGCAGGGGCGCACGCGTTGTTCGTCGCGGACGGCCGGTGGATCGCGGTCGTCATGTCCGTGGTGCTGGCGTTCACCCAGCTCATGCGGGCCCGCGTGTTCCAGGGCGTGGGGCAGCGGTTGTGGCTGCTGCTCGTCGGGCTGGCCGCGCTCGGGGCGGTGGCGGTGGCCGTGGGCGTCGCGGTCGGCGGGGTGGCCTCGGTCGCCATGGTGCTCGGGTTGTCGTGGACCGCGATGGTGGTCGTCGGCATGGGCGTGTGGCTGCCCGGCGGCAGGCCCTCGCCGTTCTGGGGGAGGGCCGCCGACATCCTGGAGTGGGCGCTGATCGTGGCGCTCGTGCCGCTGGCGCTCGGGGTGCTGGAGGTCTACGCCTGGGTACGCGGCCTGGCCGGTTAGTCGTCCGACAGCGCGCGGCGGCGGATGGCTTCCAGACCGGCGAGGCGGTCGTTCATCTGACGGGAGAAGTCGTCCTGGAGGTCCTCGAAGCGCCGGGTGATCGACTCGGCGGACAGGCCGCCGTACGACGGTTGCGGGACGGCCTCGCCGAGCCTGCGGGCCTGGTCGTCCTGCGCGGCGCGGACGGCCTGGACGATCTCCTCGGTCAGCTCGTCCAGCTCCATGCGGCTCGCCCTGGCCGACAGCCGCAGGTCGGCGAGGCGGCCGTCGGCGTCCACGCGGGCGGTGACCGCGCCGCCGCGGCTCTCGCCGTGGCCCGTGACCGTGCCGAGGTCGTCCAGGGCGCCGGCCAGGGAACGCAGGGATCGTTCGCTCTCGCTGATCACGCGGTCGAGGTCGTCGGGGTGGAAGTCGGAGTCCATGGCCAGCACGCCACCGCCCGCGGGTGAACGACAGGGGAGCGACGGCTTTCCGGCCGCTGAAGTGATCAGAAAGATCATGCGATGGGTGATGAAACCGGGGCGAACCGCCGCGACAATCGGGCGTCGTGGCAACGCAACGGGAAATCCACATCACCTCCACCACCATCGCCAAGACGCGCGAGCGGGTGGAGTCGGAGCTGAAGACGGGGATGATCAGCTTCGTCAAGGGCCTGATCCCGCTCACGGCCGTCGACGGCCTGGGCTTCGGCGTCCTCGGCAACCTGATCATCGGCGGCACGTACGACGGGGTCAGGGAGCACGCCGAGGGCCTGATGACCGACGCCGAGGGCGCGCTGGACGGCTGGGGCAAGGCCCTCACCGTCGGCGAGCGCAACTGGCGGGCGGCCGAGGACGCCAGCATCATCCAGTACCGGTCATGAGCGATCCCTACCTCGACGCCGTCAACAAGGGCCGGGGCGTGCCGCGCGGCGGCGACCCCCTGCTGAAGGCGATCAACCGGGGCGGCTCGGTCGGCCCGCCGCGCACGCCGTCGCTCCCGCTCAACCCGGCCACCGGCAAGCTGGGCCCGATGACCGCGAGCCCCGCCGAGTCGCTGAGCACGAAGGTGCTGAACACGCTGAAGGGCGCCGGCCGGTTCTCGCCCTACCTCGTCGCCGTCGCCGCGATCGTCGCCGTGGGAGCGGCCGACGAGTTCGCCATGGCCGAGGCCGCCAACGTCTGGAAGTACGGCATGAGCGCCCGGCTCGACGACGGCGTCAAGAACCTCATGCCGCAGATCCTGGCCACGTCCAAGGCCGGGTGGATCGCCGAGGACCAGGCGGAGTTCGCGCGCGTGCAGGCGCTGTTCCACCAGGAGATCGGGGCGCTGCGCAACACGTTCGGCGAGATCGGGGGCGTGATCGACGAGGTGGCCGCCGGGGTGCGCAACTACTGGCTGCAGATCGGCTCGGCGATCGTGTCGGGGATCACGCTGCTGGTCGCGGCCGTCCGGATGAAGATGACGCCGGTGCCGCAGGTGGCGGTCGCCGGGATGATCCTGGAGCATCTGGTCGGCACGGCCCTGGTCAGCGCCGCCGCCGTCATGACCGGGTCGCTGGCCCAGATGCTCAGGGGCGGCATGCAGGTGCTCGGCACGCTGGCCAAGAAGCAGCACCAGTTCGGCTTCGTGATGCCGCAGGGCGCGGCGGCCATCGACTTCAAGCGGGCCACGATCGACACCAAGGGCCTGCCGTCCTTCACCGAGCCCCCCGCCCCCGGCAAGCTGCCCGCGGGCTACCAGAGCTTCACGTGGGTCGCGCCGGACGTGAAGACCACGACGCCGTGATTGTGGTTAACTCCCCGGGATGTGCCGTATGGGAGGGATGGCGTAGGTGACTGACTTCGGGGACTTCGGCAACATCGACATGGACCGGCTCCTGCGTGGGGTGGACGACCAGTTCACCAAGGCCGAGGAGCTGCAGAAGGCCATGGCGGACGTGGTGGGCCGGGCTGAGGACGACGACCACCTGGTGCTCGCCGAGTACGCGCAGGAGGGCCTGCGCACGCTGGACCTGCATCCGAAGGCGATGCGCCTGAGCGCGGCCGAGCTGTCGGAGAAGATCAAGGCGGCCGTCCAGGACGCGGCCCTCGACCTGCAGCGGCAGGTCAACGAGCTCATGGTCGAGGTGTACGGCGAGGAGAGCAACCCGATGCGCCTGATGGAGAACCCCGACAGGGCGCTCCGGCAGGTCAGGCAGGCCGAGGCCAGCTACGAGCGGGCGTTCGATGACGTAATGGGCGAACTCGACCAAATCCGCCGCAAACTGGACCTGTGATTGACCAGCAAGTTTGCTGATATGTCGGGAAGTTGTTACATCTAGGCCATTGGGTCCGCTGTTACTCGTGGGGCACTTGGTGCTTATATGGGTAAGCGACCGAAATGTTGCGTTACGGAGGTGACTAGTGTCCGAATTCTTCGGGGCGAGCCCGGGCCAGATCAAGGTGGCGTCTGGCCATGTGGTCGACACCGCCCAGTTCATCGAGGGCCTGAGGACCGCGGTGGAGACCACTTCGACCGGTCTCCTCAACACCGGCTGGCTCGGCCCGGCGGCCGCCAGGTTCCGGCGGGCGATGGAGGGCTGGGACAACTCCATGCGCGCCGTACGGACCGACCTGGAGGGCATCGCCGAGAAGATGGGCGTCAACGCGGTCGTCTACTCCGCGGCCGACCAGGACGTCCAGGCCGGTATGGGCCGCGTCGAGTCCCTGATCAACGTCGAGATCAAGTAGGAGGACGCCGCGATGTCAGCTGAGCTCGACTTCACCAAGGTCAACTTCGGGCAGATGGACCTTGCCCAGGAGGACTACGTCAAGATCCTCGGTTCCTTCGAGAAGGCCACCGACGACCTGATGACCAGGCTGAAGACCGACCTGGCCGGTCACTGGGAGGGCCCGAACGGCGCCGAGTCGTTCTTCAGGGAGCACGAGCAGAAGTGGCAGGCCGCCGCCGCCCAGATGCGGGCGCACCTGGACGAGCTGCAGAAGGCCGTCCAGATCGCCAACGAGAACTACCGGACGGCGGAGAACCGCAACAAGTCCATCTGGGTCGACGGCTGACACCTGGGCTTCGCACCTTTGGGGGAGGATCATGGCGGCCGGGCTCGAACCGGAACCGTGGCCAGGGCTCGACGACACCGACGCCGAGCTCTACTACAACGTGGGCAAGATGCGTTCGATCGCCGAGGACCTGGAAGTGATCCTCGCCGGCACGCAGGGCCCCGGCGGGACCAAGGACGGCGTCACGGGCTCGGTGGAGACCCTGACCCGGTACTTCGACCTGGGCGAGCAGCACATCGGGCGGTGGCCGGCGGCCAGCGCCCTGGCCCACAGCGTGGGCAGCACGGGCCCGGACCCCGGCGGGCTCGTGTCCATGGAGGGCCGCGGGCAGCGGCTGGCGAGCCTCTACCAGGACTACGTCGAGTGCTGTCAGAAGCTGATCAAGGCCATCAGGGACAGCGCCGACAGCTACGCGAAGACGAATCCGGGCCGAGAGTGAGCACCGTTGGCTGAGCGGAAGGTCGACATCCGCGACAACTCCCGGCGGCCGGCCAAGGAGCCGGTCACCGCGTCGCGGGAACAGATCGAGGAATGGCTGGGGGCGACCTCCGCGCTGGAGGTGCACGACAGGGGCATGTCCTACGCGCAGGTCGCGAAGACGATCAGAGCGGTGGCCGACGCGCTGCCGCAGGTCGGCAAGGACCTGTCCGGGGCCTGGAAGTCGGGCAGCTCGGCCAAGGCCCAGCGGGCGCTGCAACTGCTCAACGCCTCCGGGACGCAGATCGCCGACGCCATGGACAAGATGTCCGAGGCGCTCACCCTGTACGGGCGCGACTACCTGCCCCAGGCCATCGAGGAAGTGAAGGCGGCGGCGGGCAAGCCGTCGGACAAGGTGCCGACGCCCGAGCCGAACGCGCCGCCCATCCCCCCGGGCGAGAGCGCGCCCGGCGACAGCGAGCCGCACGTGCCGTCGACGATCGGCGCCAAGCCCGGCCTCATGCCGCAGGCTTCGCAGGTGGACGACGAAGCGGCCCGGCGGGCGCTGGAGAAGCTCAACGAGCACATCGTGAACCTGTACGACTTCACGATCCCGGAGAGCGTGGTCGTCGACCTGCCGGTGATCTCGCCTGCCGACGGGCCGGCGACCGAGCGGGACATGCCGCTCAACGAGCACACGCCGTACCAGAAGGGGTCTTACTGGGACGGGTCTGGCTCTTCGGGCTCGTCACACTACGGAAGCGGGTCGCCGGGGGCGGGCTCCGGCTCTCAGACCCCCGGCTCCCACACGCCCGGCTCCCAGACCCCCGGTTCCCAGACGCCCGGGGATCAGACGCCTGGGGATCAGACGCCCGGCGGCGACAAGCCCGGGACCGACACGCCGGGCACTCCGGGCGCCCCCGGCGCCTCGGGCGGGCAGGACACCGGCTCGTCGGCCGGCGGACCCGGCACGGCGGGGGACGGGACCACGCCCCCGGTGATCGACAACAGCACCACCGAGGACCGCACCACCCAGACCCCCGACGCCACGACCCAGGATCAGCGCGCCACCGAGTCGTCGGCCTACCAGCCGCCGGTCACCACCCCGTCCACCACCCCGTCCACTTCCTGGGGCACGACTCCTCCTTCGGTGAGTCAGCCGGGCTACCCCGTGCCGACGTCGGGGACGCCCGCGGTGATCGGCGGGCCGGGCTCGTACACGCAGGGAGGCGTGCCCGCGGCGGCGGCGAGCAGGACGGCCGGGGGCGGCGGCATGGGCGCGCCCTTCCTGCCGCTCGGCGGAACGCCGGCCGGCGAGCAGCAAGCGGACATCGAGCTCCCGTCCCTGCTGCAGGAGGAGCGCGACGTGTGGAACCCGGGCGAAGGATCGACCTCGCCGGTGATCGGCTAGGAAGGCGGCCATGGCACTCGAACTGGACCCCGACTGGCCCGGCCTGGACGAGGACAAGACCGGCAACTACACCAACCGTACGGAGATCAAGCGCATCGCCGGCGAGGTGAGCGAGCTGGTCAAGAAGCTCACCACCTCCTCCGGCAACGCGGTGACGGAGTTCGTGACCGCGCCCGGCTCGAAGCCGCCAGAGCCGCAGCTGCCCGCCGGCGCCGGGTCGCTGCCGGACCTCCAGCGCTACTGCGCGCTCAGCCAGAACCAGATGGGCGAGTGGCCGACGGCCATGCAGTTCGGGCTGACGGTCAACTTCGCCTACTCCCGCCTGATCGGCGAGCAGGGCTCGACCTCCGGCCTGTACGCCGGCCTCGTCCTCCAGGCCGAGAAGACCATCGAGGCGCTGTACGACACGACCAAGGTGTCGCAGGGCGCCGAGCACGCGTCCGAGGAAGCCGCGGCGCGGCAGGAAACCTGAGAGGAAAGACCTCCATGGCCGAGCCCAAGGTGCAGACCTTCCAGCTCAAGAGCATGACCAGCCCGCCCGACTCCTCCGCGCCCGAGGTCACGTTCTGGGGCAGCATGGGCACCAGCACGCTCGACCAGATCAAGAAGTGGATCGACGCCACGAACCCCGGCTCGGTCAAGGTCGCCGGCCTCTACTACTCGCGGGCCGAGACGCTGCTCAACGGGTTCGCCGCCGACCTGAAGACCAAGGCCACCGAGCTCGCCGGCCACTACACCGGCCCGGCGGCCGTCGAGACGCAGAAGCAGCTGCAGGCCCTGCACGCGAGCGTGCGCGAGCTGGCCAGGAAGCTCGGGGAGATGGGCAGGCCGCTGCAGGGGTACGCGGAGACGCTGCACTGGGCCCAGGCCAACGTGGTGGAGTCCATGGACCACGACTCGCGCTCCGACCGCGACGTGGACTGGGCCGGGCGGGTGCCGTTCTACCGGCTGTACCGGGGTGACAAGCGGGCGGCCGACCACCTCAAGAAGGTCAACGAGCGGATCGTCGAGCACTACAACGCGATGCCCCCGGACGTGCAGCAGGCGCTGCCCGACCCGGGCGTGCCCGAGATCCCCGACTTCAGGAGCGGCAACGGAACCGTGCCGGGGCCGCCGAACCTGGGCGGCGACGGCGTGCCGGCGAACTACGCCAATGCCGCGTTCAACACCGGCTCACCGCCGGACGGCCCCGGCGGCTATCCGTCGGGCGGTCCGGGGGCGGGCGACGGTCCCGCGGGCACGTACCCGTCAGGGCCTGGCGGGCCCGGTACGGGCTTCAACGGCGCCGACAACCCGTACGGCGGGGCCGACCCCTCGGATCTGACCGGCACCACGCTGGGTCAGCCGCCCGGCGCGCCCTCGGCGTCCACGTCCGCGCCGTCCGCGCCGTCCGCTCCCGGCGACCGCACCACCGACCTGGCCGGGTACGACCCGTCGCTGTCCACCGTGCCCAACAGCGCCTACCCGACCACGACGGCGGCGCCCGGCAGCGGACCCGGGGTGAACGGTCCCGGCACCATGGGGGTGTTCCCCGGTCCTGGCAGTTCGAGCGCGGGGAGCGCGGCCATGGCGAACGCCGCGCGGGCCGGCGCGGCCGGTGCGGGGGCGCTCGGCTCGTCCATGATGGGCGGGATGCCCATGGGGCGTGGGGGAGCGGGCGAGGAGCAGCGCGACAGGGAGAGCACGACCTGGCTCGACGAGGACGACGACGTATGGGGCGGCCCCGAGGGCACCACCCCGGGCACCCTCACCTGACCGCCCCCGCCCAGGCCCGCCTGCGGCCTT
>JABFVJ010000300.1 GCA_013362835.1 Nonomuraea sp.
CGTCGTCGCCCGTCTTGGGGGTGTCGCCGGTTTTGGCGTCCTTGCCGGTCTTGGCGTCGTCGCTGCCCTTGGCGTCCTCGCCGCTCTTCGGGCTGTCGCCCGTCTTCGCGTCCTCGGTGCCCTTGGGGTGGTCGCCGGTTTTGGGGTCGGGGTCCTTGGGGGTCGGGGGGTCGGCGGGTTTGTCGCCGGCGCGAGGGTTGTCGTACTTGTCGCGGCGGTCCCCCGGCAGGTCCTTGGGTTCTTCGTCCGTGCCGCCGCCGCCCACCTTCGACGTGTCGCCCAGCTTCCCGTCGGCACGTTTCTCCAGTACGGCCAGCCGGGTGTTCACGTCCTTGACCATGTGGTCGGCCGAGTCGGCGACCTGGACGGGACGGTGTGTGGTCTGGGTGGCCAGACCGGCCCGGCTCATCGCCGCCCTCACCTGGTCCTCGACCGTACGCAGCTCCGAGGCCGCATGCTTGACCTCGGTCAGCAGGTCACGGACCAGTTGGGGATCCATGCCGTCGAACTTGCCCATCGGCCACTCCCGGACGTGTCGCCGTTCCGGGACTCACCGTAATCGCGGCGGGATCGTCGCCGCAGCCGGGATAAACAGACGGTATACGTCAGTCTTCCGTGGCGACGTAGCCGATGATGCCGCGCAGCTTCTCCACCGGGATCGCGCCGCGGCGCAGCAGCCGGGGCACGGCGGTGGTGAGGTCGAGGATGGTCGAGGGCGTGTTGTCGGTGGTCTTGCCGCCGTCGAGGTAGACCGCGACCGACTCGCCGAGCTGCTCCTCGGCCTCCTCGGCGGTCGTCGCCGCGAGGGCGCCCGCGCGGTTGGCGCTGGAGACGGCCATCGGGCCGGTCTCCTTGAGCAGGTCGAGCGCGACCGGGTGGAGCGGCATGCGTACGGCGACCGTGCCCTAGGCGTCGCCCAGGTCCCACGAAAGGGCCCTGTTGGCCCTGCAGACCAGCGTGAGCGGCCCCGGCCAGAAGGCGTCGATCAGATCCTGCCCATAGGCTCCGAGGTCGTCCACGAGCGCTGTGGCCGCTCTGACGGTGCCCACGAGCACGGGGGGCGGCATGTCGCGGCCGCGACCCTTCGCGTCGAGCAGGGCGGTGACCGCCGGGGGCATGAAGGCGTCGGCGCCGATGCCGTAGACGGTGTCGGTCGGCAGGACGACCAGCTCGCCGCGCCGGACGGCGGCCGCGGCCTCGGTCAGGCCCTCGGCCCGCTGGTCGAGATCTGAGCAGTCAAAGCGTCGTCCCACGGCGTGCATCCTAGTCCTGGCCGAGCCTGGCCGTGACGAAGCGGTCCCGTCGGGTGAGGTCCTGGCGCAGGCGTACGTCGCGCCAGCCGTTGTCCTCGGGGAAGGTCAGGTAGACGGCCCTGCCCTGCTCGTCGGCGTGCTCGACGGCCACCCAGCCGCCGGGTCGCAGCAGGCGGCGGGCCGTGCGCTCGACCGCGCGCACCTCGCCGAGGCCGTCGTCGCCGGAGCCGTACAGGGCTCTGGAGGGGTCGTAGTCGCGGACCTCGGGGTCGCGCGGGATGGCGCCGGGCGGGATGTACGGCGGGTTGGAGATCACCAGGTCGACCTTGCCGTTGAGCTCGGGAAGAGCTTCGGCGAGGTCTTCCGGGTGCAGATGGGTGCGCCCCTGGCCCAGCTCGGTGATGTTGCGCTTGGCCCAGCTGTAGGCCGCGGGGTCGACCTCCACGGCGTGCACCTCGGCGAGGGCGACCTCCTGGGCGATCGACAGCGCGATGGCCCCCGAGCCGGTGCCGAGGTCGACGACGAGCGGCGCGGTCACGTCCATGGCGCGCAGGGTCTCGATCGCCCACCCGGCCATGACCTCGGTCTCCGGACGCGGCACGAACACGCCCGGCCCGACCGCGAGCTCCAGGTAGCGGAAGTAGGCGTGGCCGGTGATGTGCTGGAGCGGCTCACGCGCCTCGCGGCGCGCGATGCCCTCCCAGAACAGCGCGTCGAAGTCGGAGTCCTTGACCGTGTGGAGCTCGCTCCTGCGTACGCCGTGGACGAACGCCGCGATCTCCTCCGCGTCCGTGCGCGGCGAAGGCACACCTGCCTCGGCCAGCCGAGCGGTGGCGAGAGCGATCTCGTCCAGCAGAAATGTCATGAGTGTTGTGCGAGCTTCTCCGCCATCTCGGCGTCGATGAGTGCCTGGGTGACGGCGTTGAGCTCGCCGTCGAGAACCTGGTCGAGGTTATACGCCTTGAAGCCTACGCGGTGGTCGGAGATACGGTTTTCCGGGAAGTTGTACGTGCGGACGCGCTCGGAACGGTCGACCGTGCGCACCTGCGACTTGCGTTCGGCCTGCGCCGCGGCGTCGGCCTGCTCCTGGGCCACGGCCAGCAGGCGGGCACGCAGGATGCGCATCGCCGACTCCTTGTTCTGGAGCTGGCTCTTCTCGTTCTGGCAGGAGACGACCACGCCCGTGGGCAGGTGGGTGATGCGTACGGCCGAGTCGGTCGTGTTGACGCTCTGGCCGCCCGGTCCGCTGGAGCGGTAGACGTCGATGCGCAGGTCGTTGGGGTCGACCTGGACCTCGACCTCCTCCGCCTCCGGGTAGACCAGCACGCCGGCCGCGCTCGTGTGGATGCGGCCCTGCGACTCGGTGACGGGCACCCGCTGCACGCGGTGGACGCCGCCCTCGTACTTGAGCCTGGACCACACGCCCTCGTCGCCCTTGGCCTTGATGCCGACCGTGACGTCTTTGTAGCCGCCGAGGTCGGAGGGCTGGGTGTCGATGATCTCGGCCTTCCAGCCGAGGCGCTCGGCGTAGCGGAGGTACATGCGCAGCAGGTCGCCGGCGAACAGCGCGGACTCCTCGCCGCCCTCGCCCGCCTTGATCTCCATGATGATGTCTTTGTCATCGTTGGGGTCGCGCGGGATGAGCAGGTGCTTGAGCTTCTCCTCAAGCTGCGGGATGCGCTGTTCGAGCTCCGCGGCCTCGGCCGCGAACGACTCGTCCTCGCCGGCCAGCTCCTTGGCCGCCGTCAGGTCCTCGCGGGCCGAATCGAGCTCGCGGTAGGTCGTGACGACGGGCGTGAGCTGGCTGTAGCGCCTGCCGAGGGTGCGGGCCTTGTTCTGGTCGGCGTGCACGGCGGGGTCGGCAAGCTGCAGCTCCAGCTCGGAATACTCCTTGAGCAACTCGTCGAGGTTCACCGTGGGTCCTTCGTTTGAATGCCGTTTCACCAACAACGCCGACCCGGCGCACAGGATGCGACCGGGTCGGCGTCGGTGAAGCTACTTGCCCGTGGCCTTCTTGCCGAAGCGCTTCTCGAAGCGAGCCACCCGGCCGCCGGTGTCGAGGATCTTCTGCTTGCCCGTGTAGAACGGGTGGCAGGCCGAGCACACGTCGGCGTGAATGACGCCGTTCTTCGCGGTGCTGCGGGTCGTGAACGAGTTACCGCAGGAGCAGGAGACCTGCGTCACGTGGTAATCGGGGTGGATGTCGCTCTTCATCGCTGTCCTTTCGGGCTGCGGCCGCCGGGTCGCCTCTCACGCATGGCGTGAACCGGAACCGCAAAATGGTCAGCTACCAGTGTGCCAGATCGTGTAACCACCCCGGGCCATCGGCCATTCCCACGATCTTCATGACGCGGCCACACCCGTCACACTAGGCTCCCTCGCACAAACCATCACTTTTCCCACAAATGGGACTTAGCCAAAGGATCAACCTACTGATGAAGAGAAGGGTGCGGTTGCTCCTCGCGACCGCCACGGGGGCCGCCGTTCTCCTCGGGGGCGCCGGTCTCTCCGCCACCAGCGCACTGGCCTCCCAGTACGCGCTGGCGGACGGCGACTTCACCGGCGACGCCTCGTCCAGCGCGTTCGTCCCGCTGGACAAGGACGTCGAGGCGACCGTCACGCTCAAGCTCAAGAACCCGGACACGGTCACCGGCGTGACCGGGTCCATCGAGCCGCCCGGCAAGTCGGCGAAGACGGTGACGTTCGACTTCACGCCGAGCACGCCGAGCACGTCCACCCCGACCGCCACCCCGTCCCCCGCGGCCGACAAGACGATCACCGGCAAGTGGACGATCACCAAGGACGACCCGGCGGGCGACTGGAAGCTGACCGTCAACGTCGCCCGCGCGAGCGGCGGCGGCCCCAGCACCTTCACCGTCAAGGTGTCCGGCAAGCAGGGCATCTCCGGCGCCAACGTCTCCCCCGACCCCGTCCAGCTCGTCAAGGGCAAGGACACCAAGGTCACCGTCGAGGCGTCGGTGAAGGACGCGGGCACGGTCTCGGCCAAGCTCGTCAGTGACACCACCAGCGAGTACTACGACCTCGGCGACCTCGCCAAGGAGTCCGACGGCTACTACCGGGGCGTCACGTACTTCAGCGACGACACCACCGAAGGCGCCTGGACCCTTGAGGTCTACGCCACCCGCGGCGGCCAGACGCTCAAGGGCGAGGGGTCGTTCTCGGTCGTCGCCCCCGAGGGCGGCGCGACCAAGAAGGCCAAGAGCCGGGTGACGATCGCGGCCCCGAACAAGGTCCGCAAGGGCAAGACCTTCAAGGTGTACGGCAAGGTCTACCGCGGCACCAAGGCGTACAAGGGCAAGATCGTGGAGGTGTACTTCAAGACGAAGGGCACCAAGACGTACAAGTTCATGGGGTACGCGAAGGCCACCTCGACCGGCAAGTACGCCAAGACGTTCAGGGCCAAGAAGGACGGCTACTTCCAGGTCAAGGTGCCCGGGACGAGCAAGACGCGCAGCGCCCTGTCGCCGCAGGAGTTCGTGGACGTGAGGTAGCGCCGCCGGTACGGCCCGCATCCCCAACCCCGGGTGCAGGCCGTATCAGCGGCCCAGATAGGTCAGGACGGCGAGCACCCGCCGATGGTCCTCGGGCGCGGGCCCGAGGGCCAGCTTGGCGAAGATGCCGGACACGTGTTTCTCCACCGCCCCTTCGGTGACGGCCAGCCTGGAGGCGATGGCGGTGTTGGTGCGGCCCTCGGCCATCAGGGCCAGCACCTCGCTCTCCCGGGGAGAGAGCGAGTCGAGGGGCGCGCCCCTGCGCCGGCGGCTCAGCAGCTGCACGACGACCTCGGGGTCGATGACCGTGCCGCCCGCCGCCACCTGCCGCACGGCCTCCATGAACTCGGCCACGTCGGCCACCCGCTCCTTCAGCAGGTAGCCGACGGCACTGCCGATGAGCTCGCCCGCGTACCGCTCCTCGACGTATTGGGACAGGACGAGGATCGGGAAGCCGGGCTTGCGCGCGCGTACCTCAAGGGCGGCGCGCAGGCCCTCGTCGGTGTGGGTGGGCGGCATGCGTACGTCGACGATCGCGAGGTCGGGCTCGTGTTCGAGCACCGCGGCCACCAGCGCGGGCCCGTCGGAGACCGCCGCCACGGTCTCGACGCCGCCGTCGGCGAGCAGCCGCGACAACCCTTCCCGCAGCAGTACGGAATCCTCGGCGATCACCACGCGCATGGCCACATGACTACCACTCGCGGGCCCCGCACGCACGATCGACGGCACTACCACTCGCAGGGCAGCTCCGCGCGCACGATCGTCGGCCCGCCCACAGGGCTGTGCACGACGAGGACGCCGTCGATGGTGGCCGCCCTGTCGGCCAGGCCCGACAGGCCGCCTCCGGGCGTGACGACCGCGCCGCCGATCCCGTTGTCCCAGACGTCCACGAGCACGTTGCGGGCGTCCCTGAACACCGACACCGACGCCTCGGTCGCGCCCGAATGCCTGGCCACGTTCGTCAGCGCCTCGGCCACGATGAAGTACGCGATGCTCTCCACGGCGGCGGGCGGCCGCTCCTCCAGCTCGACCGACACGTCCACGTGCACCGGCGCCCGCGCGGCCAGCCCCGACAGGGCCGCGTCGAGACCCCGGTCGGTGAGGATGGCCGGGTGGATGCCCCTCGCCAGGTCGCGCAGCTCGGCGATGGCCGCCTTCGTGCCCGCGTGCGCCTGCTCGATCAGCGTCCTGACCTCGTCCGGGTCGCTGTCGAACTTGGCCTGCGCCCTTCCCAGGTCCACGGCGACCGACAGCAGCCGCTGCTGCGCGCCGTCGTGCAGGTCGCGCTCGATCCTGCGCCGCTCGGCCTCGGCCGCGTCGATCCCCCTGGCCCTGCTCGCCCGCAGCCGCTCCTCCTCGCCGCCGCCGAGCAGCACCGTGCCGAGCGTGCCGTGCAGCCAGGCCATCCCCCGTACGAGGTAGGCCGTCAGGACGAGCAGCGCCACACCGGCCGTGAACGCCACGAACGTGCCCGTCCAGCTGTCGATGACCAGGTCGCCGCGGACGCCGTCCAGGACGTACAGCACGCGCAGCAGGGGGGCGGCGAGCAGCAGCGCCGTGGCCGTCCACAGGCCGATCGACAGCGCGAACTCCACCAGCCCCAGAGGCAGCAGCATCAGCAGGTATCCCAGGTCCTGCCAGGTGGCCTTGTCGCCGAGGAGCCACGTGATGTGCGCGCCCAGCCCCCGCTCGGGCCGTGGCCGGTACGGGTCGGCGATCCGGACGCCGAACGCCGCCCCGAGCAGCCGCCGCTCCAGCATCGCCCCGCCCCGCGACACCAGCACGGTCGCCATCGTCAACGGCACACCGACCCAGACGATCAGCAGCGACGCCGACACCGACGTCGCGACGGCCAGCACGACGAACCACACCAGCCCGAACGCCCCACTGACCAGCAGGTACGGCGCCGCCCGCCACGTCATCGGATCCACCAGGACCCCTAACGGCCCCTTCGCCCCGAACGGCACCCTGTCCTTCAACGCCACAGCTCGCATACATCCACCCTGCCCGGCGGAACGCCCCCGGTGAATGGAGCGAACGCCCCTCCAGGAAGTGGGGTTATCCCCACCCCGGTGTGAGCACGGGACTCGCGCGTGCGCGCGTACGGGGGCGGGCGCGCGCACGCGCGCACGCGAAAGGGGCGGCCGGGAGGATGGATCCCGGGCCGCCCCTTGTCGTGAAGCCGCTAGTCGCGGTCGTTGCTCACCGTGGTCTTCTGGACCTGCAGGAGGAACTCGGCGTTGGACTTGGTCTCCTTCATCTTCTCCAGGAGAAGCTCAAGAGCCTGCTGCATGTCCAGCGCGTGCAGCACCCGCCGCAGCTTCCAGACGATCTGGAGCTCGTCCTTGGCCATGAGGATCTCTTCCTTACGCGTGCCGGACGCGTCCACGTCGACCGCGGGGAAGATGCGCTTGTCGGCCAGGGAGCGGTTGAGCTTGAGCTCCATGTTGCCGGTGCCCTTGAACTCCTCGAAGATGACCTCGTCCATCTTGGACCCGGTCTCGACCAGGGCCGTGGCGAGGATCGTCAGCGAGCCGCCGTTCTCGATGTTGCGGGCGGCGCCGAAGAAGCGCTT
>JABFVJ010000210.1 GCA_013362835.1 Nonomuraea sp.
AGGCCGCCGGGCGGGCCGGCGGGGGCGCGGTCGCGCTCGCCGACGGCCGTTTCGTCGACGCCCCGATCGTCGCCAGGGCCCGCCGCGTCCTCGCCCTCGCCCACCGGCTCGCCGAGCAGGACTGAGCTCACGCGATCACGCAGGCGTGACCAGGGCCCGCGCGATCGGTCCGGCGCGGCCAGGGCTTGTGTGATCAGGTCGACGGGTACCAGCGGCTGGCCAGTTCCTCGTCGACGGGGGCCGGGCCGGGCAGGTCGCGGTGGGCGGGGGGCACGCGGAGCGCGTCCATCGCCAGCGCCAGGTAGCGGTGGCGGAGCTCACCGGTGCGCCGGTCGTCGCCGAGCCTGAGCGAGGCGATCTGCTCGAACAGCAGCGCGATGTCGGCCACCGTGACGTCGGGCCGCAGCACGCCCGCCGCCACCGCCTGGTGATGCGCCCGCGTGGCCAGCTCACTGGCCCGCACGGCGTCGCGGCCGATCTCCTCCGTCGGCTGGAACGTCCCGGCCAGCCTGATGGTCAGGGAGTTGGTGTCGGCGTCCACGATGCCGCGCATGTAGGCGGCGAAGGACTCCCACGGGTCGTCCTCCTCGGCCAGGGCCTTCTCCGTCACCGTGATGTACAGCTTGAGCCCGTCGCCGCACAGCTTCTGCAACAACGCCTCCTTGCTGGGGTAACGCCGGTAGAGCGCGCTGATCCCGACGCCCGCCCGTTCGGCCACGGCCGCGATGGGGGCGCCGGGGTCGGCGGTGAAGACGGCCCTGGCCGCCTGGAGGATCAACTCGTCGTTACGGGCGGCCTGCGCCTTGCGGCCGCTCATCGGTGCGCTGGTCATGCCTCCAGCATATGGGAACGAATGATTCCGTTCTACTATTTGCGGAGATCAAGCGCGTCCGCGAGCCGCCGCCAGTCGACGAACTTGAAGTTCGTGCCCTCGCGGTCGCCGTCGGCCGGGGTGTTCACGCCGTCGTGGACGACCAGCAGGCCCTTGGGGAAGGCGCCCCCGAGGTGCGCGCCGGTGACCATGGCGCCGTCGCTGACCTCGGCGCCGTCGACCCCGCGCCGCGCCCCGACGCGGAACCCGCCCACGTACGCGTTGCCCTCGCCGCGATCATAGACCGCGAAGGTGTCGTCGCCCTGGCTGGAGGCGAGGAGGTAGCCCTCGCCGCGACCGGCGTCGTAGATCGTCAGGCCCTCGGCGTCGGCCGCCAGGTTCTCGCCGCCGTAGCCGCGGTCCTGGCCCGCCGCGCACTCCTCGGTCCGGTCGTCGTAGACGTCCTGCCTGCCGTACTCCTTGACCTTGTCCAGCAGTACGGGCTCGCCGGTCAGGTCGGCGCGCAGGCGCCAGACGCCGACGTCCTCCTGGGCGGCGTAGAGCACGTCGCGGGCGCCGTCGACGACCATGCCCTCGACCTGCGGCTGCTCGCCGGGTTCCAGGCAGGGCGTCCAGGTCGAGGCGTCGGGCAGGGTGAAGGAGGCGGGCAGGTCGAGGGTGCGCACGCGCTCGTAGGTGACCTTGCCGCCGGGGCTCGCCGCCAGCCTGACCAGGCCGAGCGTGGTCCTGTGGCGGCGGCTGACCAGGGCGTAGGCGCCCGTCCCGTCCTGGCGCACGGCCAGCCCGTACGCGGTCTCGGCCCGGTCCACCTCCTGCTGGGTGGAGTTGAACACGTACGGGACCGCCGGGTCGGTGACGTCGGTCAGCGGCGGGCGGCCCGCGAGGGCGGCGGCCGGGTCGATCGTGTACACGCGCAACTGGTCGCGGCCGCGGTCGGAGGCCACGGCCAGGTCCACCTTCGCGCCGGTGGACAGGCGGAAGCCGCGGACGAGGTCGACGTTGTTGAGCCGGCCCGGCTCGTGGCCGCTTCCCGGCGCGGGCCGCGCGGGGATGTGCTGGAGCTCGCGGCCGGCCAGGGAGTAGGCGTACAGGCCGCCTTCCTTGGCGGTGGTGATCACGACGCTGCCGCGCGGGCGGGTGGGGTGCACCCAGATGGCGGGGTCGTCGCCGTTGGCGTTGCCGCCGGCGGTGTCGTCGTACAGGGGCGGGGTCTCCAGGGTGGGGGTGACGGTCTCGACGTCGCCACCGGAGGCCAGGGGGGCGAGGAGGAGCAGGAACGAGGAGAGCAACGGGCGTACAAGCACCAGCGGAGCCTGACGCGGCACGGTGAACTCCGATATGCCCCAATAGGCGAAATGTCGATGAATGCCAGGTGAAGCGGGCCGACGCTGGTCCGCATGTCTATACAAAGAGATCACCTTGGGGTAGAACCGGGGCTAGCCCGTTGGTCTTGGAGGTGTCCTGTGAGACGTACCCCGATCGTGCTGGCGCTGGCAGGCGTGCTCGTCCTGTCCGGCTGCTCCTCCTCCGGAGGGCAGAGCGCGCAGAGCTCCGCGCCCGGCTCCGCCCCCGCCCCCGCCCCGGACGGCGCGAGCTTCGCCGTCATCACCCACGGCGGCCCCGGCGACTCCTTCTGGGACGTCGTCAAGAACGGCGCCGAGGCCGCGGGCAAGCAGTACGGCGTCAAGGTCACCTACCAGGGCGACGGCGACCCCGCCAAGCAGTCGCAGCTCATCGACCAGGCCGTCTCGGAGAAGGTGGACGGCATCGTGGTCTCCATGGCCAACCCCGACGCCCTCAAGGAGTCCATCGGCAAGGCCGTCGCCGCCAGGATCCCGGTCGTCACCATCAACTCCGGGGCCGACTCCTCCAAGGCGTTCGGCGCCATCACCCACGTCGGCCAGTCGGAGGACGTGGCCGGGCGCGGCGCGGGCGAGCAGCTCAAGGCCGCCGGCGTCACCAAGCTGCTGTGCGTCGTCCACGAGGCCGGGAACGTCGGCCTCGACCAGCGCTGCAAGGGCGCCGAGCAGACCCTGGGCGGCACGGTCGAGCGGCTGCAGGTGGACGTGGGCAACCTGGCCGACGTGACCTCCAAGGTCACCGCCAAGCTGCAGTCGGACAAGCAGGTCAACGGCGTGCTCGCGCTCAACCCGGCGGTCGCGGTCGCGGCCAGGGACGCGATCAAGGACTCGGGGTCGCAGGCCAAGCTCGCCACCTTCGACCTGTCGGGCGACGTCGTCGCCGCGATCAAGGACGGGGAGATCCTGTTCGCCGTGGACCAGCAGCAGTACCTCCAGGGGTACCTGCCGATCACGTTCCTCACGCTCTACAAGGACAACCTCAACACGGTCGGCGGCGGGCTGCCGGTCAACACCGGGCCCGGCTTCGTGACCAAGGACAACGCCGAGCAGGTGGCCAAGCTGGCCGAGGCGGGCACCCGATGACGCCGCGCCGGCGGGCCGGGGAGGGCCTTTGATGGCCGACGAGCGGGTCGCGCACGTCGGGCTCGCTCGCCGGCTGATCGTCCGGCCCGAGCTCGGGGCCGTGGTGGGGCTGGTCGTGGTGTTCGTGTTCTTCGCCGCGCAGTCGGAGGTGTTCCGCTCGCCGGCCGGCATCGCCAACTGGCTCGACCCGGCCGCCACGCTCGGCATCATGGCGGTCGCGGTCGCGCTGCTGATGATCGGCGGCGAGTTCGACCTGTCGGCGGGCGTGCTGACCGGCACCAGCGGGCTGATCCTCGTCACCCTGGCCACCCGCTACGGGTTCAGCGTGTGGCTCGCCATGCTCGTGGGCCTGGTCGTGGCGCTCGCCGTCGGGTTCGCCAACGGGATGGTCGTGACCAGGACGCGGCTGCCCAGCTTCATCGTCACGCTGGGCACGTTCCTCATGCTCCAGGGGGTCAACCTCGGGGTCACCAAGGCCATCACCGGGACCGTACAGGTCAGCGGGCTGCGCCGGGCGTCCGGGTTCGAGGGCGCGAGCGCGGTGCTCGCGGGCACGATCCAGATCGGCGGCACGTCGTTCCGGGTGGCGATCCTGTGGTGGATCGCGGTCACGGCGCTGGCCACGTGGGTGCTGATGCGCTCCAGGGCGGGCAACTGGATCTTCGCGGTGGGCGGGAACGAGCAGGCCGCGCGGGCCGTCGGGGTGCCAGCCGCCCGCACGAAGATCGCGCTGTTCATGACGACGGCGTTCGCCGCCTGGCTGGTCGGGTCGATCCTGGCGCTGCGCTACACGTCCGTCCAGGCCAACATCGGCATCGGGCAGGAGTTCATCTACATCATCGCCGCGGTCATCGGCGGCTGCCTGCTGACCGGCGGCTACGGCTCGGCCATCGGCGCCGCCATCGGCGCGGTGATCTTCGGCATGGCCGACAAGGGCATCGTGTTCCTCGGGTGGGACGCCGACTGGTTCAAGTTCTTCCTGGGGGCCATGCTGCTGCTGGCGACCCTCGCCAACCGCCTGGTCCGCCGCTATGCCGAGGAGGTGCGGCATTGATCCTCGAAACGCGGGACGTCGGCAAGACGTTCGGCTCGGTGCTGGCGCTCGGCGACAAGGGCGCGGGGAAGTCCACGCTCATCAAGATCTTGTCGGGGGTGCACCTGCACGACACCGGGACGTACCTGGTGGACGGGGAGCCGGTGCGCCTCGCGAGCCCGCGCGAGGCGCTCGACCGCGGCATCGCCACCGTCTACCAGGACCTGGCGATGATCCCGCTCATGTCGGTCTGGCGGAACTTCTTCCTCGGCTCCGAGCCCCGCAAGGGCCTCGCGTTCGACGTGGCGAAGGCGCGGCGGGTGGCCGGGGAGGAGCTGCGGGCGATGGGCATCGACATCCGGGACGTGGACCAGCCGGTGGGCACGCTGTCCGGCGGCGAACGGCAGTCGGTCGCCATCGCGCGGGCCGTGCACTTCGGCGCCCGCGTCCTCATCCTGGACGAGCCCACCTCGGCGCTCGGCGTCAAACAGGCCGGCGTGGTGCTGCGGTACATCGCCCGTGCCCGCGACCGGGGACTCGGCGTGGTGTTCATCACCCACAACCCGCACCACGCCTACCCGGTGGGCGACCGGTTCCTGCTGCTGAACCGGGGGACCAGCATGGGCGAGTACGCCAAGGCCGACCTGAGCAAGGACGAGCTGACCGCGCTCATGGCGGGCGGGGCGGAGCTGGAGGAGCTGACGCACGAGCTCAGGCGGGAATGAACGACTTGGCCATGATTTGACGCGATCGGGCGGTCGGATCGACGCGCGTGCAGGCAGGAACGGATGAGACGGGCCACCACCTCAACCGGGACGGCGCGACGTGGTTCTGGCAGCAGTGCGCGACAGGGCCGGCGCGGCACGCACGGTGCCACGCCGCGTACCCGCGCGCCCGCGCGGAAGGAGCACCAAGCGCCTCGACGCCCGGGGGCCGGGCCGGCGGACGGTCGCACCAGGACGGCGACCGCGCGTCCTGCGGGCGCTCTGCGAATCCGTGATCTACGACGTAAAGGCGTCGGCGCCCCACACTCCCCATACGGTGAGACAGAACCCGGTTTCACCGACACGAGGGAGTACGGAAGCGTGGCACGCGACGCTGTCTGGGCCGTTATTACCGGCATGTACGACGCCTACGCGCGAGGCGACAGGCAGGGCATCGACCGGCTGCTCCACCCGGAGGCCACGATCTGGGACTCGGCCGAGCCCGGCCTGATCACCAGCAGGCAGCAGCTCGACAAAGTACGCGACGCGCGACCGTCCGACGGCCCGGCCGAGACCTCCGTACGCGCCTTCGACGAAGTGGTCGACGTGTGGGGCGACACCGCCCTGGCCAGGTACATGCTGCGCGTCGACTTCGAACGCGGCGCGCCCGAGCTCGTCCGTACGACGAGTGTGCTGCGCCGGGTGGACGGCGGCGAGTGGCTGATCGTGCACGTGCACGAGAACACGCTCTGACACCCCGCCGTCACCGGGCAGTGCGCCGCGCACAGCCGGGCGGGCCCGGGGCGGGCGTCGCGCACAGCCAGGCGGAAGGGGGACGGCCCTATGGTGCGGCAGGACTTCGCGCCCCCCGTAGCGCCCCCCTGTGAGGAGCTTCCATGACCGCCACCGACGCACGAACACTCCCCATCGGGGCGGCGTTCGATCGGATGCCGTTCACCCGCCGGCACGTGCTCATCGCGCTCGCGCTGTTCATCGCCTTCGTCATCGAGTCGTGGGAGCAGCTCGCCCTGGTCTACGTCTCCGGCGACCTCGGGCCGGCGTTCGGCATCGACGAGGCCGGGATCGGCGTGGTGCTGTCGGCGGTGGCGTTCGGCATGATCCCCGGCGTGCTGGTCTGGGGGCCGGTCGCCGACCGCATCGGGCGCAAGCCGACCGCGTTCTGGTCGCTGCTGGCCTACGGCGTGATCGCGCTCGCGTCGGCGTTCGCGCCGAACATGGCGACGCTGGTCGCGCTGCGGGTCGGGTCGGGGCTCGCGCTGGCGGGCGTCTACACGATCACGTTCCCGTTCTTCCTCGAACTGCTGCCGACCAAGCACCGCGGCCGGGCCGCCGTGTACCTGTCGATCGGCTGGCCCATCGGCATGCTGGCCGCCATCGCCGCGTCGGTGACGCTGGGCGACCTGGGCTGGCACGTCGTGGTGATCGCCAGCGCGGCGGCGGGGCTGTGGGCGTTCGCGATCAGGGCGTGGGTGCCGGAGTCGCCGTACTGGCTGGCCGCCCGGGGTCGTCAGGAGGAGGCGCGGGCGGTGCTGCGCACGCTGGGCAGCCCGGACGCCGAGGCCACGTTCACGGTGGCGAGCGAGCGCGTGGGCAATCCGATGGACCTGTTCCGCGGCCGGCTCGCCAAGATCACGATCGTGATGCTGGCGCTCAACTTCGTCTTCAACTGGGGCTACTGGGGCCTGCAGACCTGGCTGCCCACACTGCTCCAGGCCAAGGGCCTGTCGCTGTCGGCCTCGCTCGGCTTCGCGGCGCTGAGCGCGCTGATGATGATCCCGGGTTACGTCAGCGCGTCGCTGCTGACCGGGCGGTTCGGCCGCAAGAAGGTCTTCCTGTTCTACGTCGTCGCGGCCGTGCTGGGCGGCCTCTGGTTCGCCACCGCGAGCAGCCTGACCGGCCTGTACCTGGGCAACTTCGTCCTGTCGTTCTTCAGCCTGGGCGCCTGGGGCGTCTGGAACACCTGGAACGGCGAGTTCTACCCGACCGCGCTGCGCGGCACCGGTTACTCCTGGGCCACGGCGGCCCAGCTCGTGGCGACCACGGTCGCGCCGTCGGCGGTGGGCGCGCTGCTCGCCCACGCGACCGGGTTCACCGCGACGATGCTGGTCATCAACGCGTTCATGGTGGTCACGGCGCTGCTGGCGGTGCCGCTGCCCGAGACGGAAGGACGCGAGCTGGAGTGATCCTCGGGGTCGCGCTCGGCGGGCCGTCGCCCGTGGTGGTGGCCGTCGGCGACGACGTGCCCGTCACGGCGGCCGTACGCGCCTGCGTGGCGGTCGACCTCGACGGGGTGTCTCGCGC
>JABFVJ010000306.1 GCA_013362835.1 Nonomuraea sp.
GGTGATCTGGTCGATCCACGCCTTCAGCGACGACGGGATCGAGAAGTTGTACATGGGCGTGCCGATCAGCACGACGTCGGCCGCCACCACCTCGGCGAGCAGCGGCTCCAGGATCGCCCAGGCGGCCTCCTGGGCCGGCGTGCGCACCGCCTCGCGGTAGCGGGAGACGTCGGTGATCTCGTGGGCCAGGACGTGGTCGCACAGCTCGGTCCACGCCTCGCCGATGTGCGGCACGGGGTCCGCGGCGAGGTCGCGGTAGACGTAACGCTCGCCCGGGTGGGCGGCACGCCAGGTGCCGGCGTACAGGCTCGACAACCTCCGGGAGAACGAGGCGCGGCGGGCGCTGGCGTCCAGGTGCAGCAACATGGTGGCTCCTCAGATAAGTGGACACGACGTCCGGTTCGCTTCCCACTATAAGCGGACGCCGTGTCCACATACAATGGGCGCATGGAGAGAGCCGACGCGGCCCGAAACCGGGCGAGGATTCTGGAAGCGGCCGCCCGGCTGTTCGCCGAGAGATCACCGCAGGACGTGACGATGGACGACCTCGCCAAGGCGGCCGGCGTGGGCCGGGGCACGCTCTACCGGCGCTACCCCGACCGCGCCTCCATCGCCGTGGCCCTCCTCGACGAGCACGAACGGGCCCTCCAGGAGCGGCTGATGCGCGGCGACCCGCCGCTCGGCCCCGGCGCGCCGCCCGCCGACCGCCTCGCCGCCTTCTACGCCGCCATGGTGCGCCTGCTCGAAGACCACTCCCACCTGGTGCTGGGCAGCGAGGTGGGCCGCTCGCGCTTCGAGACCGGCGCGTACGGCTTCTGGCGCGCGCACGTGCGCTCGCTCCTCGTCGCCGCCCGGGTGCCGGGCCCCGACGCCCTGGTCGACCTGCTGCTCGCCCCCCTCGCCCCCGAGGTGTACGACCACCAGCGCAGGGTGCGCGGCCTGACCCCGGGGCAGATCACCGAGGGCCTGACCAGGCTCACCTCGGCACTCAGGTGAGCGCCTTCCTGACCGCCGACCGGACGAAGGCCCGCGCCAGCGCGCCCCTCCTGAACCGGCTCAGAACCGGCCGCGGCGTGCCGTACCTGCGCGCCCGTACGTCGGCCACCACGACCTCCGGCGCGCCGAGCTCGGCCAGCACGTCGAGGGCCTCGCGCTTGGTGATCAGGCGGCCATCGCGCAGCGTCACCGTGGCCCTGGCGACGGTCAGCAGACCCAGGTCCACCCAGATCTCCCGCAGCCAGCGCCTGCGCCCCTTGGTCTTCTCCAGCCAGAAGTCGCGCAGATCCCCGCGGACGAAACCGGTCAGCTCCGCGTCGGAGACGGCCGGGAGCAGGCCCGCGGGCGGCGGGCCGTGCAGCACGACGGGAGCCGTGTGCAGCTCGCGGCGGGTCACCGCGGTCACCGGGCGGCGGAAGATGCGCTCATGGGCCCACGTCACGTGCTCGGCCGACAGGTCGGCCAGCTCGTCGCAGGGCAGGTACGAGCAGTGCAGCAGGTCGGCGAGCGGCAGGCGGCCGAGCCCCCGGTGCAGCCCCTTGATCCGCCGCCACTGCTCCATCGTGACCGGCGACTCCACGACCGCGATCAGGTCGAGGTCGCTCCGGCCCTGCTGGTAGTCGCCGGTGCCCAGCGAGCCGTGCGCCCACAGGGAGACCAGGGGCACGACCTCGCCCACGCCATCGAGGAAGTTCCGGAGCAGGAGATCCGTGGCCGCGTGCATATCATCCACTATGGTCGATCCGCGGCCAGGCGGGAAGATCACTTTCAGGTGGTGCTGAACAACGCGCTCACCGACTCGCCGTCGTGGATGCGGCGCATCGCCTCGGCCAGCGCCGGGGCGATCGACAGCACGGTGAGCTTGTCGCCGGGCTTGGGCGGCGGCACAGTGTTCGTGCAGACGATCTCCAGCACCTCCGGGAACGCGCTCAGCCGCTCGAGCGCGCCACCCGCGAACAGCCCGTGGGTGCAGGCCAGCCGTACGGAGTTCACGCCCTGCTCGCGCAGCCGGTCGAGCAGCTCGATGACCGTGCTGCCCTTGGCGATCTCGTCGTCGAGGATGATCACGTCCTTGCCCGCGACGTCGCCGATGACCGAGCTGATCACCACCCGGTCGTCGCTGAACCGCTGCTTGGCGCCCATGGCCACGCCGGTGCCGAGCAGCCGGGCGAAGTGCGCGGCCTCCTTGGCGTTGCCGAGGTCGGGGGAGACCACGACCGTGTTGGACAGGTCGTACCGGCGGAAGTGGGCGGCCAGCTCGCGCAAAGCGTGCAGGTGGTCGACGGGCACGCTGAAGAAGCCGTGGACCTGCGGCGAGTGCAGGGTCATGGCGAGCACCCGGTTCGCCCCGGCGGCCACCATCAGGTCGGCGACCAGCCGGGCGCCGATGGAGATGCGCGGGGCGTCCTTCTTGTCCGAACGGGCGTAGGCGTAGTGCGGGAGGACCACGGTCGTCCTGGCGGCCGACGCGCCACGGGCCGCGTCGATCATCAGCAGCAGCTCGACCAGGTTCTCCTGCGTGGGCGGGACCAGCGGCTGGATGAGGAACACGTCGCGCTCCCGGCAGTTGGCCTGGAGCTGGACTTCCAGCGCGTCGTTGGCGAAGCGTTCGACCTTGACGGGGTGGAGCGGCGTGCCGAGGTGGGAGCAGATCTCCTCGGCGAGTTCAGGATGGGCGCTGCCGGAAAAAACCGTGATGTCTCGCACGATTCACAGAGGATATCGTCAGGGGCTCACGTAGTGGTGAAGCAGGGCGGGCTCGCCCGCGGCGTTGAGCCAGCGTGCCCGCGTGCTGGTCACGCGCCGCCAGCCCAGCCGCTCGTACAGCGCGATCGCCGCCCCGCCCTCGTCGGAGACCTCCAGCTTCACGGGCTCGCCCGCGGCCTCCCGTACGGTGCCGAGCAGGCGCGCGGCCAGGCCGCGGCCGCGGGCAGCGGGGGTGACGAAGAGCCGCGTGACCTCCTGACCGCCGCCGGGCACGCCCGCGAGGCCCGCGTGGCCGAGCACCCGGCCCTCCTCGACCGCGACCCACGCGCGCAGGAGGCCGGAGGGCGTCAGCCAGCCCTGCGGGTCGTCCGGCCAGTCGACGGGGTAGCGGTCGGCCACGTGCACCTGCTTCAGGGCCTCGGCACAGGCGTCGAGGTCGCCCTCGGCCCGGGGACGGACCCTCACAGGAAGGCTTCGACGGTGAGCGCGTCGAGGTCGGGCAGTACGCGCCAGGCCAGGGCGAGGGCGTCGTCTGCGGGCGGGTAGCGGGGATGCGGCACGGCGATCACCCGCATGCCCGCCGCGTGCGCCGAGCGCAGGCCGTTGCTGGAGTCCTCGACCGCCACGCAGTCCTTCGGGTAGATCTCCAGCCGGTGGGCCGCCGCCAGGTAGCCGTCGGGGGCGGGCTTGCCGCGCGGGACCTCCTCGGTCGAGACCGTCGTGACGAAGTATTCGCGCAGCTCGGCCGCGTCGAGCACCACGTCGATGAGCCGGCGCGGCGACGAGCTCGCCAGGCCGAGCGTGAAGTGGGCGGCCAGCCGCAGCACGGCCTCGCGCGCCCCCGCCATCAGCGGCACGCCGTCCTGGTAGCGGTCGGCCATCTGGTCGACCACGCCCTTGGCGATCTCGTCAGGAGGCAGGCGCACGCCCAGCTCGTGCAGGTACGAGGCCCATTCGGCGGTGCTCATGCCCATGAGCCTGGACTGCGTGTCCGGCTGCCAGACGCCGCCGTGGTCGGCGACGAAGGCCCGCCGGACCTCCTCCCAGACGGGTTCGGAATCGACGATCACGCCGTCGAGGTCGAACACGCACGCTTCCATGACCATCCCCCAGCACGTTCGGACTGGATCCAGCCAATCACACGGCTCCGGCGGGGAGCGCCACCAGCTCCTGCCCTTATTGCCCGAGTTTCATGCTATTGGGGCTGGCTATTGAGCTATGAAGGCCCGTTCAGGGGCATGCGAGCAGACATGGCAGACCTTCCATTTCATGACACGGGCGACTTCGAGGACGCGGACCGCGGCTTCATCGCGAAGCTGAACCCGGCGGTGATCAGGTCGAAGAACGGCGGAGTCGTCTGGGACGCCGACTCCTACGCCTTCCTCGCCGACGAATGCCCCGGAACCGCCCACCCCAGTCTGTGGAGGCAGAGCCAACTGTGCGCCCGGCACGGCCTGTACGAGGTCGCCGACGGCGTCTACCAGGTACGCGGCCTGGACCTGTCGAACATGACGCTGGTCGAGGGCGACACGGGCGTCGTCGTCATCGACCCGCTGGCCTCCACCGAGTGCGCCGCCGCCGCCCTGAAGCTGTACCGCGACCACCGCGGCGACCGCCCGGTCACCGGCGTGATCTACAGCCACGGCCGGCTCGACCACTTCGGCGGCGTACGCGGCGTCACCGGCGGCGGCGTGCCGATCCTGGCCCCCGCCGGATTCCTGGAGCACGTCGTCTCCGAGAACGTCCACGCGGGCCCCGCCGTCACCCGCCGGGCCGTCTACGTGCACGGCCCGGCCCTGCCGCGCAGCCCCGACGGCCAGATCGGCTGCGGCCTCGGCATGACCACCTCGGCCGGCACCACGTCGCTCATCCCGCCCACCCTCGACATCACCCGCACCGGCCAGGAGGAGACGGTCGACGGCGTACGGATCGTCTTCCAGCTCACCCCCGGCGGCCCCGCCGGGACGAACGTGCTGCTCCCGGACCGCCGCGCCCTGTGCCTGACCGAGAACGCCGTCCACGGCCTGCACGACGTCCTCGCGCTGCGCGGCGGCCAGGTCCGCGACCCCGGCGTCTGGGCCCGCCACCTGACCGAGACCATCGCGCTGTTCGCCGGACGGGCCAACGTGGCCTTCGCCTCCCACCACTGGCCCACCTGGGGCGCCGACGGCATCGTCACGTTCCTGTCGCTCCAGCGCGACATGTACGCCTACCTGCACGACCAGACCCTCCGCCTGATCAACAAGGGACTCACCGGCACCGAGATCGCCGAGCAGCTACGCGTGCCGCCCGCGCTCGAACAGGTCTGGCACACCCACGGCTACCACGGCTCGATCAGCCACAACGTCAAGGCCGTCTACCAGCGGTACCTCGGCTGGTTCGACGCCAACCCCGCCCACCTGTGGGAGCACCCGCCGAGGGAGAGCGCCATCCGGTACGTCGAATGCATGGGCGGCGGCGCGGCCGTGGTCGCCTTCGCCAGGAAGTACATCGAGGAGAACGACCTGCGCTTCGCCGTCCAGCTCCTCAACCACGCCGTGTTCGCCGACGAGGGCAACAAGGAGGCCAGGGACCTGCTGGCCGACGTCTACACCCGGCTCGGCCATGGGGCGGAGAACGGGACGTGGCGCAACTCGTACCTGGTGGGGGCCATGGAACTGACCGACGGCATCGTGCCGTCACCGGTACGCCCCACCGCGCCCGACCTGATCGGGGCGCTGACCGTGGAGCAGATCTTCGACTCGCTCGCCATCCGCGTGGACGGGCCCAAGGCGTGGCACGAGAGCCTGGCCATCGACTGGCACCTGACCGACCTGGAGGAGCGGCACCGCACGACGCTGGCGAACGGCGTGCTGGTCCAGCAGGTGAGCCCGCCGGACGAGGCCGTGGACCTGACGCTCCGGCTGACCAGGGCGCAGCTGCTCGGCCTGCTGGCGGGGAAGGGTGTGGAGGGGGTGGAGCGGGAGGGCGACATCACGGTGCTGCAGCGGCTGGTCGCCGTGCTCGACTCGCCGTCCCGCGACTTCGCCGTCGTCACCCCATGACGCGCGACCTTCCGGAGGGGGAGGTCGTCTCCGCGGTGCGCATCCGCCGGTTCTCGATCGGGGCGCTGTCCTGCGCCCTGATCAGCGACGGTCAGATGGAACCGCCGTGGGAGCCCGCGCTGTCCGACTTCTTCACCCCTGACACCGGCGTCCCCGAACGGGCCCTGCGGGAGGCGGAGGAGTCCGGCCGCACCACGCTGGCCTGCGGCTACAACTGCCTGTGCGTGGAGACCTCGGCCGGGCTCGCGGTCATCGACACCGGCCTCGGCAGGAGCTTCCTCGGGTACGGCCCCGACATCTCCCCGCTGGTCGGCCACCTGACCGCCGGACTGCGCGCGGCCGGCTTCTCCTCGGCCGACCCGGCCGCCGTCGTCTTCACCCATCTCCACGAGGACCACCCGCGCGGCGCCACCTGGTCGGGACGCCTGACCTTCCCCAAGGCGACCGCGTACGCGCACACGGCGGAAGTGGCCTTCTGGACGGACACCGCCTGCCCGGCCCCCGCCGACCAGCGCCGACCGGCCCAGGAGGCGATCAGGCTCTTCGGCGAACGCCTGCACCCGGTCGAGTACGGCAGCGAGATCCTGCCCCACCTCCACACGGTGGACGCCGCCGGCCACACGCCGGGACACATGGCCGTCCTGCTGAAATCAGGCGGGGAACGCCTGCTCTGCGTGGGCGATTCCTTCTACGACCGGCTCCAGCTGAGCCACCCGGAATGGCGCACCCCATGGGATCTCGACGCCGGACGGTCGGTGCTGAGCCGCCGGAGAATCCTCGAATGGGCGGCCGCCGAGAGCCTGCCCGTGCACGCCTATCACATGCCGTTCCCCGGCCTGGGCCTGGTGGAACGCCACGATGACGCGTTCAGGTGGAAACCGATCCTGCTCTGAACCTTTCTCCCGCGGAGGCGCGCGAAAATCAGCGACCGGCCCGCCGACTTCGGTGCATGGTCCACGCCGGCCCGTGTCGCGGGGGACGCGGCGTGGTGTTGTCCAGCGGTGTGGCGGGGTCAGAGCTTGTACAGCTTGTTGAACGGCGTGGTGATCCGCTCCTGCCGCGATCCGAAATCGACCAGCACGGCGATCTCGTCCTCGACACCGACGACGACGCCGAGACCGTATCGATCGTGGCTCACCTGGTCGTTCACGCTGAACCGCTCGGCAGGTGGGGCCGGGGGCGGAGGTTTGAAGGGACTGGTTGGCAGGTGACGACGAGAATCGCCGCTAGCTCGCTTCATCCCCTCCAGTATGCGCCGAGTATGTGAATACTCGCGACTGAAGATCGGAATTCGTCTCCGTACGGGACGTCCCCGGCAGGCGTACGCGGCGGAAAAGGCGACCACGGACGCCGTCCACAGCCGGTGAACGCGGGCCGCCGGACGCCGCGCACGCGCCCGGCACTCGACGCGGAAAAACGAATGGCGTTCCCTCGCTCGGCGGCGGTTCACTCGGATCAGCCGTTCCTCAGAGGGAGTCTCATGATCGTCGTTTCCGCCGCGTCGGGTGCGCTCGGCCGCCTCGTCATCGATCGCCTGCGCGCCAGGGC
>JABFVJ010000278.1 GCA_013362835.1 Nonomuraea sp.
GGCCGCGGCCGCGATCGTCCGCTCGTCGCGCCGGTGCCCGCCCAGCCGCAGCGCCGCCGAGACGAATCCCGCGCGGGTACGCCCGTGCATGCCGACCATGACGTTCTCCCTGACCGTCATGCCGCGGAAGACCCTGGCCGCCTGGAAGACGATCGACATGCCGAGCCGGGCCCGGCGGTGCGGCGGAAGGCGTTCCACGCGGTTCCCCAGGAAGGTGATCTCGCCGTGGTCGGCCGCCAGGTGGCCGGTGATGAGGTTGAACAGCGTGGACTTGCCCGCGCCGTTGGGGCCGATGACCCCGAGGACTTCGCCGTCCGCGACGTCGAGCGTGACGTCGCGGACGGCGTAGACGCCCCCGAAGGAGCGCGACACCCCGCTGACCCGCAGCACCGCTACCCCGCCGCCGCGACGGTCTTGGCGAGCTGCTCCCTGGCCCAGTCGGTCGGTACGAACGCGCCGTTCTTGACCGTGTTGACCGAGATGAACTCCGGCGAGAGGCCCGAATGGTCGGTGGGGGAGTAGCGGAACCTGCCGTTCGGCGTGATCAGGTCCATGTTCTCCAGCGCCTGCTGCACCTTGGCCCTGTCGGTGCCGCCCGCCTTCCTGATCGCCTCGAACAGCAGCAGGCTCGCGCTGTAGCCGTCCTGCGCGAACTGCGGCGGCGGGTAGCCGTACTTCTGCTGGTACGGCCCCGCCATCCGGTCGATGATCTGCTTCTGCTTCCCGTCGGGCAGGTGCGCGCCCACCACGCCGATCGCGCTCTGCACGGTCATGCCCTCGGCCGCCGCGCCCATCGGCTCCAGCCAGAGCTTGCTGGCCTGCGACGCGGTCAGGAACAGCGGCGTCCTCAGCCCCGAGGCGGCGTACTGCTTGGCCGCCGTGACGCCCGGCGCGCCCGAGCCCCAGAAGACCAGGGCGTCGGCCTTCGAACCGCGTACGTGGGTGAACAGCGGGCTGAAGTCGGAGGTGGTCGTCTCGTACGGCTCGTCGACGGCGATCGTCACGCCGTACTGGGGGGCGAGGGCGACCATGGACTTGTGGCCGGAGACCGAGTAGGCGCTCTTGGAGTCCCAGGCCACGGCCACCGTCTTGATGCCCTGGGCCTGGATGTACTGCAGGTAGCGCTCGGCGTACATGCTGGACAGGGCCGGGGTGACGAAGATGTGCGACTTGATCGGCTCGACCTGCTCCTGCGCGGGGGCGAGCGACAGGTACGGCATCTTGTCGCGCTGGGCCAGCGGCTCGACGGCGAGCGCCGCGTTGGAGAAGACCGGGCCGATGAGCGCGTCGATGTCGCCCTTGATCTGGTTGTAGGCGACGATGCCCTGGTCGGGCGCGGTCTTGTCGTCGCGCGTGACCAGCTCGACCTTGCGGCCGTTCAGCCCGCCCTGCGCGTTGACCTGCTCGACGGCGAGCTCGACCGCCTTCTTGTCCTCGCTGCCGAGCGGCGTGTAGTTGCCGGTCAGGGAGACGATGAGCCCGACCTTGATCGGGTCCTGCCCACCGGACCCGCCGCCGTCACCGCCGCAGCCGGACAACGCCAGCGCCAAACAGGCCAGGGACGGAAGAAGCCTGCGCATCAGGACCTCCTGGACCGGCGGTGAGGCCCTGAATGTAGGCAGATACATTACGGCTGTCAATACTCTGCCCAAGGAGGCTGGCATGCGTCCCCAGTCGGTGATTCTGACCTTCCTCGGAGACCACGTGTTCGGCCGCGGCATCTGCGTGTCGTCGGCGACCTTCATCGAGGCGTTCGCCCGCGTGGGCATCTCCGAGCAGGCGACCCGGTCGACGCTCACCAGGATGGTCGGCCGCGGGCTGCTGCGCAGGCAGCGTGCCGGGCGGCGCATGTACTTCGGCCTCACCCCGGCCAGCACCGAGGTGCTGCGCGACGGCGAGCGGCGCATCTGGCACAGCGGCGTCGTCAACGACGAGGACGCCGACCGCTGGACGCTGGTCGGCTTCTCGATGCCGGAGTCCTGGCAGCGGGAGCGGCACGAGCTGCGCTCCCGGCTGACGTGGGCCGGGTTCGGCCCGCTGCAGAACGGCCTGTGGATCGCTCCTGGCGAGGTGGACGCCGAGCGCGTCGCCGGTGACCTCGGGGCGGGGGTGAAGGTGTTCGCCGCCGAGCCGAGGCGGCCCACGGACATGCAGGCCCTGGTGAGGGAGGCGTACGACCTGGAGGGGCTGGGCGAGGGCTACCGGGCCTTCCTGCGCCGGTGGGACCGGGCCGACCCGGAGCCGGACGCGCCGGACGACCTGGCACGTTCCCTGCTGCTGCTGTCCGGGTGGCTGCGGCTGATCAGGTCCGATCCTCGGCTGCCGCTGCGTCACCTGCCCGGCGACTGGCCCGCGGAGAAGGCGCAGCGGGTGTGCCACACGCTGCACGAGCGGTTCAGGCCCGAGGCGGAGGCCGTCGTGAGCCGGATACTCGACGCCGTCCCGGAGGAAACTCCGGCGTACCGGTGACATCAAGCGCTTGGTGACTTAGCTTGATGGGCGGACGTCGAGGAGTGCCGATGCGCAATCAGGGGCTTGGGTCGTGGCCGGCACGCAGGGCGCGGATGACGCCCGGCCGGGTGGCGCTCAGTCATGCGGGGCTCCACCGGACCTACGGCGAGCTGCGCGAACGCACCGACCGGCTGGCCCATGCGCTGGCGGGTCTCGACGTCGGGCGCGGCGACCGGGTCGCCTACCTCGGGGCCAACCACCCGTCCCTGGTGGAGACGTTCTTCGCCGCGGGGCTGCTCGGCGCGGTGTTCGTCCCGCTCAACGCCCGGCTCACGCCGCCCGAGCTGCGCTTCATCCTCGACGACGCCGGCGCCCGCGTCGTGGTGCTCGGCGCGGGCCGCGACGGCGACGGGCTGCCCGGCCGGCACGTCGGCCAGGACGCCTACGAGGAGCTGATCGCCGCGGCGTCCCCCGAGCCCATGGACGAGCCCGTGCGGCAGGACGACGTCTGCCTGATCATGTACACCTCGGGCACCACCGGCCGCCCCAAGGGCGCCATGCTCACCCACGCCAACCTCATCTGGAACGCCGTCAACCTGCTGGTCGACGTGCCGCTCGCGCACGACGAGGTGACGCTGGTCAGCGCGCCGCTGTTCCACATCGCGGCCCTGGCGCAGACCCTGGTGCCGACCGTGCTCAAGGGCGGCAGGGCGCTGCTGGAGCCGTCGTTCGACGTGGGGCGCACGTTCGACCTGATCGAGTCCGAGCGGGTCACGGTGATGTTCGGGGTGCCGTCGATGTTCACCGCCCTCGCGCAGTCGCCGCGCTGGGCCACGGCCGATCTGTCCAGCCTGCGCCACCTGCTGTGCGGGGGAGCGCCGGTGCCCGCGCCGCTGGTCAGGACGTACCAGGGGCGGGGGTTGTCGTTCCTGCAGGGCTACGGCATGACGGAGACCGCGCCGGGCGCGCTCTTCCTCGGGGCCGGGCACCCCGACGCCGAGGCGGACTCGGCCGGGGTGCCGTGCTTCTTCTCCGACGTGCGGCTGGTCGCCCCCGAAGGCTCGCCCGCCGCCCCCGGCGAGCCCGGCGAGGTGTACGTCCAGGGCCCCAACGTGATGCCCGGCTACTGGCGCCGCCCCGAGGAGACCGCCAAGGTCCTGTCGGCCGACGGCTGGTTCAGATCGGGTGACATCGGCGTGGCCGACGAGGACGGCTACGTCCGCATCTCCGACCGGATCAGCGACATGTTCATCTCCGGCGGCGAGAACGTCTACCCCGCCGAGATCGAGAGCGTCCTGTACGCGCATCCGGCGGTGGCCGAGTGCGCGGTGATCGGCGTGCCCGACGAGAAGTGGGGAGAGACCGGCAAGGCCCTGGTCGTGCTCCGGCCGGGCATGACCGCCGAGCCCGAGGAGCTGCTCGCGCACCTGGACGGCCGCCTGGCCCGCTTCAAAATCCCGAAATATCTGGAATTCGTCACCGAGCTGCCCAAGAACGCGGCCGGCAAGCTCCTCAAATCCCCCCTCAGAAAGCTCTACGGCTAAGTAGCGGAGATGATCTGCGATGCGCACCTCGCCCCCCTTCCGCGCGGACCACGTGGGCAGCCTGCTGCGCCCGCCCGAGCTGCTGCGCGCCCGCGAGACGCTCACCGGCGCCGCCCTGCGCGAGGCCGAGGACACGGCGATCCGCGAGGTCGTCCGCAGGCAGGAGGAGATCGGCCTGCGGAGCGCGACCGACGGCGAGTTCCGGCGGGCCTCCTGGCACATGGACTTCATCTACCGCCTCGGCGGCATCGGCCAGGCGGCAGGAGAACGCATCAACGTGCGCTTCCACAACGAGCGCGGCGACATCGAGTTCAGCCCGGCGGCGCTGCGGGTGCACAACAGGATCGGGCTGAGCGAGCCGATCTTCGCCGACGACTTCGCGTACCTGCGCGGGATCACCACCTCGGCCGTGCCCAAGCTGACCATCCCCTCGCCGAGCATGGTCCACTACCGCGGCGGCCCCGCCGCCATCGACCCGGGCGTCTACCCCGACATCGAGGAGTTCTGGCACGACCTCAGCGCCGCCTACGCCGAGCAGGTCCGCAGGATCGGCGAGCTCGGCTGCGCCTACCTGCAGTTCGACGACACCAGCCTGGCCTACCTCAACGACCCCGCCCAGCGGGCCGAGCTCGCCGGACGCGGTGACGACGCCGACCACATGCACCTGCGCTACATCCGCCAGATCAACGCCGCCCTGGCCGGCAAGCCCGAGGGCATGACGATCACCACCCACATGTGCCGCGGCAACTTCCGCTCCTCCTGGGCCGCCTCCGGCGGCTACGACCACGTCGCCGAGGCCCTGTTCGGCGAGCTCGCCGTCGACGGCTTCTTCCTGGAGTACGACGACGAGCGGTCGGGCGGCTTCGAGCCGCTGCGGTTCGTGCCCAAGGGCAAGATGGTCGTGCTCGGCCTGGTCACCACCAAGCGGGGCGAGCTGGAGTCGAAGGACACGCTCAAGCGGCGCATCGACGAGGCCGCCAGGTTCGTGCACCTCGACCAGCTGTGCCTCTCGCCGCAGTGCGGCTTCTCCTCCACCGTCGAGGGCAACGAGCTCACCATCGACCAGCAGTTCGCCAAGCTGTCCCTGATCGTCGAGACCGCGCGGGAGGTCTGGGGCTAGCCGAGCTCGGGCAGGCGCAGGTCGGTGAAGACGCCGCGGTGGTCGGTGCCCGGCACGTCGACGATCTCGGTCCTGGCCACGCCGACGCGCCGGTCGGCCAGGACGTGGTCGATCGCGATGATCGGCGGCAGCGCCCTGCCGTTGGGCCAGGTCGGTACGAGCCCCTTGCCCACCTGGTCGGCGGCGTCGACGTAGCCGCGGCCGAGCAGGTCGCGGAAGGCGCGGTGGTCGAGGCTGGCGTTGAAGTCGCCGGCCAGGATCCTGATCACCGACGGCGACGGGGACGGCAGCGCCCTGAGCGAGGCGTTCCACTCGTCGACCATCGGGCCGAGCGGCGGGTTGGGGTGCACGGCCACGACCTCGATCCTGCCGCCGGACGGCAGGGACACCGTGGCGGCCGGCATGTTGTGACCGATCGGCGTGAACAGGTCTTTCAACGGCGCAGCCGGATATTTCGTGAAAAGGCCGCTGCCGATCGCGCCGTCCGCCGCCTGCAGCACCCGGTACGGCAGCAGCTCCTTCAACCCGGCCTGATCCAGCCGCGTCACCTCTTCGGGGGTGAGCTCAAGGGCGCTGAACACCTCGACGCCGTGGGTGCGCACCAGCTTCACCACGGTCTCGGCGTCGCCCCTGCCGAACAGGTTGACCGACAGGACCCGGAGCGGCGTGCCTTCGGGCGCCGGCCCCTCCACCCCGGACGTCCGCGGCATCAGGCACGCGACCAGCACCACGCCCACGAGCGCCGCGCTGAGCGCCGCCGGGGTGTTGCGCCTGAGCAGGGAGAGCAGCGCGGTCAGCGCCGCCAGCCCGGCCCCGATCGGCGTCACCGTCATCAGCTGGGTGAGGAACGAGCCGGTCTCCAGGCCGCCGACCCGCAGCACCGCCCAGCACGCCAGCAGCGCCACCACCGTCCAGGCGAACCAGCGCCTGCGCCGCCTGGGCGCCGGGCGCTCGTCCGCGGGAGCCTGTTCCGTCTCGGCCGTCGCGCTCGCTCCGCCCCCGAGTTGATCCACAACTTGCACCCTAAGGCAGCGGCGGCGGCGCGGGCGTCAGCGGACCGCCTCGGCCTTGGACTTGACGGCCAGGAGCTGCCCGCGCATCGCGACGAAGTCGGCCACGTCCATCATCGCCACGTACGCGGCGCCGCGTACGGTGGGCTCGCCGCGCATGCGGAGGCGGTAGATCAGCCGGGTGCCGCCGTCGGTCTCGCGGAGCACGACGGAGCAGCTCGTGGTGGCGTCGGCGCCCCGGTCGGCCAGCACGAGGCTGTACGGCGCCTCGATCCGCTCGACGACGAACCCGCTGCCCTCCATGGCGTCGCCGGCCTTGAGGTCGCGCGGGGCGTTCGCGGGCTCGGCCGGGCGCGGCGCGCCGGGACGCCGGTAGCCGCCCAGGCCGATCACCTGGGTCCACACGGCCGCGGGCGGGGCTTCGACGGTGACGGCGCGGGTGGCCTGGAGCTGGGGGAGCGGCACGAGGTCGTCGCCGGGCAGCTCCTCGCGCGTCTCGCCGTCGGTGGCGCCCCAGCGCAGGTGCCAGGGCCGTACGGCCAGCAGGTAACCGGCGGTGGCGCCCGCGGCCAATCGGAACAGACGGCGTGGCATGAACATCACGGCACTCCTTGTCGTTGATCGTAACGTGCGCTTTTGACGGCATATGCCTGAATTATGGGTTAATGGGGTTAGATCTGGTTGGCTTTCCACGCGGTAAGTCCATGCGTTTCCGCGATGGGCCGCCAGGACCGCGCGAATTGCGACTTCGCCGCCTGCGCGGCCTCCGATCTGCTGATTCCGCGCCGATAATCCCGGTCGTCCGAGACCGGGCCCTTGCAGCCGCCCGCGAGATAGCGGCGGGCCCAGGACAGGAAGGCGGTGTCGGCGTCGTAGGAGGCGTCGAGCGCGTCGACCAGGGTGCGCTTCAGCTCCGGGCCGCCGGGCAGGGCCGTCACGTCGAGGGTGCGGGCGGCGGCGAGCTGGTCGCGGCGGTTGGCCGTGATGTCCTCGATCGTGTCCACGCCGGACCGGTGGCACCCGCTCGCGCTCGCGATCGCGTCCGACAGACTGGAACGGGTGGAGCTGCTGCTGGACAGGAGCTCGTGCACGTCCCCCGCCTGCTCGGCGGCCCCGGCGTCCGAAGCGGGCTCGGCGGTCTCGGAGG
>JABFVJ010000345.1 GCA_013362835.1 Nonomuraea sp.
GGTCGCGGCGGCCGGCTATTGGCTGATGAGCCGCTGGCCGCTCGACCTGGCCGGGGCGGGCCTCGCCGTGGACGCCGACCTGGTCGTCGCGGGCCTCGGGCTCGGCCTGGTCATCGCCCCGGTCTCGTCGGCGGTGCTGCGCGTGAGCCCGGCCGCCCAGCACGGCGTGGCGTCGGCGGCGGTCGTGGTGGCCCGGATGATGGGCATGCTCATCGGCGTCGCGGGCGTGTCGGCATGGGGTTTCCACCGCTTCCAGGCGCTGACCGCGCACCTGGACACGCCGCTGCCGTTCGGCGTCGACCCGCGGACCTACCAGCGGCAGCTGGCCGACTACCTGGCCAAGGTCGACGCCGCCCTGCACGTCGAGTACACGGAGATGTTCCTGCTCACCGCGTTCGTGTGCCTGGCGGGCGCGGCCGTGGCACTGCTCATGCCACGACGCGCACCCTCCGACGGCTGACTACGGCGACAGGCGGTGCAGGTCGCGGGGGAAGGCCGTGGTCTGGCGGATGTTGGCGGCGCCGGTCAGCCGCGCCGTCCACCGCTCCAGGCCCAGCGCGAACCCGCCGTGCGGCGGCATCCCGTACTGGAACGCCTGCAGATACCCCTCGTACGGCTCCACGTCCCCGTCCAGGGCCTGGACGTAGTCCTCGTACCGGTGCAGCCGCTGGCCGCCGGTCACCAGCTCCAGCCCCCTGAACAGCAGGTCGAAGCCGTTGGAGTAGCCCGGCCTGGCCGGGTCGGGATGGGTGTAGAAGGGCCGCTTCGACATCGGGTAGCCGGTGACGAACAGGAACTCCGAGCCGTGCTCGCGCAGCGCCCAGTCCGACAGCCACCGTTCCTGGGCCGGTGACAGGTCGGGCTCGTCCTCGCCGGTCAGCCGCTGGGCCTCGGTGAAGTGCACGGCCGGGATCTCGGCCGGCACGCCGGGCAGCACCGCGCCGAGCGCCTCGACGGCCGGGGCGGCGCGGCGGCGTACGGACTCGACCATGCCCGCCACGGCCTCGCGCAGCACCGCCATCACGTCCCGGTGGTCGGCGACGAATCCGAGCTCGGCGTCGAGGCTGGTGTACTGGGCCAGGTGCCGTACGGTGTCGTGCGGCTCGGCGCGGAAGACCGGCCCGACCTCGTAGACCCGCTCGAACACCCCGACCATCGTCTGCTTGTAGAACTGCGGCGACTGGGCGAGGTAGGCCGGGCGGCCGAAGTAGTCGATGCCGAAGACGTTGGCGCCCGACTCGGTCGCCGAGGCGACGATCTTCGGTGTGTGGATCTCGGTGAACCCGAGCCCGTCGAGCGCCTCGCGGAACCCGGCCACGCTCGCCGCCGAGATCTCCAGCGGCGCCCGCAGCAGCGGATGGCGCAGCGCGACGGGCGCGTGGTCGAGGATCGTCGGCAGCGTCGCCGCGACGACCGGACGGTAGAGGTCGAACGGCGGCGCCTTGGCGGGCTCGGCCAGGACCTCGATCTCCGGCTCCGTCAGCTCGACCCCGCCCGGCGCCTGCCGGGACGGGGTCACGGTGCCGGTGACCCGGACGACGCTCTCCTCGCCGGGCAGCCCGGCGGCCGCGCCGACCACCTGGGCGAGCCCGGAGCGGTCGCGTACGACGAGGAAGGACACGGATTTCAGGTGCCGGCGGCGATGGACCCAACCGGCGATCGTCACTCGTCGGCCGGCGTGCTCAGCGAGCTCCGCCGACAGGACACGAGAGATCATTACAGCTCCTCTGCAGGAAATGCATGACCCCTTGGGAGTGCGGGGGAGAAGGGAGCTCCCGGTGCCACCGCACTTTCACCGCCCGCGAGGGCGGCCTCCACGACCCGATGACGGGGGTCAGACCGGCGGGGCATTTCCTCCCCGCACTCGGGAGTGTCTTCAGCAGCGGGCACGGGGCCGCCTTCGCAGCTTCCGGCGGCTCTCTGGACCCGTGGGGACCGCTGGCTACTCGTCTCCGTCCACGCGTTGCCGTCGATCATACGGCAACGCCGCTACTTGTCCTTCTTGGCCCGCTTCTCGCGAATCTTCATCGTGACCTCGATCGGCGACCCGGCGAACCCGAACTCCTCGCGGATGCGCCGCTCGATGAAGCGCCGGTAGGTGTCCTCCAGCCAGCCCGAGGTGAACAGCACGAACTTGGGCGGCTCCACGCTGGCCTGCGTGGCGAACAGGATCTTCGGCTGCTTGCCGCCCCGCACCGGCGGCGGCGTCTCGTGCACCAGCTCGGTGAGGAACGCGTTGAGCCGCGCCGTCGGCACCCGGGTGGACCACGAGTCGAGCGCCTTCTCCAGCGCGGGCACCAGCCGGTCCATGTGGCGGCCCGTCTTGGCGGAGATGTTGACCCGCAGCGCCCACGGCGTGCGGACGAGCTGCCGGTCGATCTCCCGCTCCAGGTAGTAGCGGCGGTCCTCGTCGACGAGGTCCCACTTGTTGAACGCCACCACCATGGCCCGCCCGGACTCGATGACCAGGCCGATGATCCGGAGGTCCTGCTCGGTGAGCGGCTCGCTGGCGTCGATCAGCACGATCGCCACCTCGGTGCGCTCCAGGGCGGCGCGGGTGCGCATGGCCGCGTAGAAGTCGGCGCCCTGCAGCTCGCGGTCGCGCCGACGGATGCCGGCCGTGTCGACGAAGCGCCAGGTGCGGCCGCCCAGCTCGATCAGCTCGTCGACCGGGTCGCGGGTGGTGCCGGCCATCGGGTCGACCAGCACCCGCTCCTCGCCCGCCAGCTTGTTGAGCAGCGAGGACTTGCCCACGTTGGGCTTGCCGAGCAGCGCCACGCGGGCCGGCCCGCGCTCGCCGCCGAACGTCACCTGCGGCGTCTCGGGCAGCGCGTCGAGCATCACGTCGAGCAGGTCGCCGCTGGAGCGGCCGTGCAGCGCGGAGACCGGGTAGGGCTCGCCGAGGCCGAGGGCCCACAGCGCGGCCGCCTCCAGCTCCAGCTGCTGGTTGTCGACCTTGTTGGCGGCCAGGATGACCGGCTTGCCCGACTGGCGCAGCACCGAGCCCACGATCTCGTCGGCGTCGGTCGCGCCGACCGTGGCGTCGACGACGAACACGATCACGTCGGCCAGCTCGACCGCGACCTGGGCCTGCTCGGCGATGCGCAGGTTCATGCCCGTGGCCTCGGGGTCCCAGCCGCCGGTGTCGACCACGGTGAAGCGGCGGCCGCGCCAGTTGGCGTCGTAGGTGACGCGGTCGCGGGTGACGCCGGGCACGTCTTCGACGACCGCCTCGCGGCGGCCGATGATGCGGTTGACCAGCGTGGACTTACCGACGTTGGGCCGGCCCACGATGGCGACGACCGGCATCGGCGTGGCGTCGCCGTGCTCGGTGACTTCCAGCTCGTCGAGGTCAGCCTCGACCCAATCCCCCGTTGACACGATTTTTCATCCTTAATGAGTACCGCACCTGTTTCTCAGGTGCGCTCCTTGACCAGTCTCAGCACTTCCGCGATGACCTCTTCGAGGTTGAGCGCGGTGGTGTCGAGCTCGACGGCGCCAGCCGCCATCGAGAGTGGGTCCGTCTTACGTGTTGAGTCCAGGGTGTCACGCCGGGCCATCGCGGCCTGCTGCGCCTCCACCGTGGAGCCGGACAGCTCCGCGTTCCTGCGGCGGGCGCGGGCCTCGGCGCTCGCCGTCAGGTAGACCTTGACGGCGGCGTCGGGGCAGACGACGGTGCCGATGTCGCGGCCCTCTACCACGATGTCGCCGGAACCGACGATCTCCCGCTGCAGCGCGACCAGTCGCGCCCGGACCTCGGGGACGGCGGCCACGGCCGAGACCGCGCCGGTCACCTCGGACTCCCTGATCGGCCCGCCCACGTCGGCGCCGTCGACGGCGATCGCCGGGCCCTCGGGGTCGGTGCCGCAGGTGATCAGCGGCTCGCCGGAGCGGGCCGCGACCGCGGCGGGATCGGCGAGGTCGACGCCCTGGTGGAGCATCCACCAGGTCATCGCCCGGTACATCGCCCCGGTGTCGAGGTAACGAAGGCCCAGCGCGCGGGCGACCCCGCGCGACACGCTCGACTTGCCCGACCCCGAAGGGCCGTCCATGGCGACGACCAGACCGGCCACGGCCTCTCCCTCTTCACGTGTGTTTCCCCAACCTGAAGAGGCTACCGCGTCCGGTCAGTCCGCGATCCAGCTGCCGTGGAAGCCGAGCGGCACCCTGGCCGGCAGGTGCACGGTCGCGACCGGGTCGCCGGTGAAGTCCTGGGCCGACAGGATCACCAGGTCGGCCGCTCCCCTGGCCGGGTCGTTGACGTAGGAGAGCACGTAGCCGTCGTCCTCGGCCTCGCCGGCCGGCACGAACACCGGCTCGCCCACGTACGCGCCGCGCCCGAACCGCCGCGTCTCCTGCGTGCCGCGCTCCAGGTCGTGCTTGATGAGCGAGTTGTCGAACGCCTCGTCCGGCAGCTCCTCCAGCTCGGCGGCCGGATAGATCGCGTCGTGGAGGTCGTGGGCGGCGGCGGTGTAGCCGTAGCGGTAGGGGGTGCCGGTGCGGCGCTCGTCCATGCGCGGGAACTCCTGCGGACGGTCGTCGAGCCGGGTCGTGGTGACCCTGCCCGTGCCCGTGTGGACGCGCCACCGGTCGAGGGTGGGCGAGCCGCCCTGGTCGAGCCGGGCGTCCACGAAGCGCTTGGGGTAGCGGACGACGTCGACCACGACCTCGTCGCCGTCGTCGTAGGCGTTGAGCGTGTGGAAGACCCAGCACGGGTCGACCTCCACCCACCGTACGTCGCCGGTCTCGCGCGAGAGCAGGCCGAGGCGGGCGCCGTGGGCCTCGTCCCACGCGTACGGGAGCGGCGCGCCCTTCTCCACGTGGGCCATGCTGAACGTGACCGGCAGGTCGTAGATCACGACGTACCTGCTGGTGAGGGCGAAGTCGTGCAGCATGGGGCGGTCGGCGACCGGGATGTTCCTGACCTGCGACACGACGCCCTTGGGGTCGATGACGACGTGCTGGTGGTGGTCCCAGCCGGAGAAGTAGGCCATCGCGTGCAGCTCGCCGGTGACCGGGTCGAGGTGGGTGTGGGCGGCGTAGCCGCCGGGCAGGCCGCCGTCGAAGTCGCAGGGGCCGGCGGTGTCGAGCTCGTGACCCAGCTCGTACGGCAGCGCCCCCGCCTCGACGGTCGCGAACGTGCGCCCGGCCAGCCCGATCACGTGCGTGTTGGCGGCGAAGTCCATGCCCTGGTGCACCGGCCCCGGGTTCGGCGTCTCGCCGAGCCGCTTGGAGACCTCGCCGTTGCGGACCCAGCGGTTGCGGTACCACTCGGCCCGCCCGTCGCGCAGCCGCACGCCGTGCACCATGCCCTCGCCCAGGAACAGGTGGGACGCCGAGGGGTCGTCGAGGCTGAGCGGGTTGGGCCCGTTGCGCAGGTAGCGGCCGTCGAGCTCGGCCGGGACGCGGCCGGTGACCTCCAGGTCGAAGGCCGTGATCTCGGCCGTCACCGGCGTGAAGCCGCCGCGGAAGGGGGTGGTCGTCATGGTGCGCTTCCTCTCAGGTCAGGAACGGCGTGAGCACGGAGGTGTAGAGCAGCCGGAAGCGCTCCGCGGCCTCGGCCCGATCGAAGAAACCCGAAATTTCCAGACTTACGGCGCCGTGGATGGCCATCCACAACACGTCGGCGATCTGCCCGGCTTCGGCCCCGCGCAGCCGTCCGCTTTCCAGGCAGGCGGCGACGGCGTCGACCAGGATGTCGAAGGTCCGCCTGCCGGCCGTCACCGCCTCGTCGCCGGGTTTGAACCCGTGTATCGCGTTCTGGAACATGACCCGGTAGTAGCCGGGCTCGTCCAGCGCGTACGCCCGGTAGGCCTCCAGGCCGGAGTGCAGCACCGCGAGCGGGTCCTCGGGGGCGGGCACGGCGAGCAGCCGCCGCTCCAGCCGGGCGAACCCCTCCAGCCACAGCGCCTCGCTCAGCCCGTCCTTGCCGCCGAAGAGCGTGTAGATCACCTTCGTGGAGCAGCCGACCTCGGCGGAGATGCGCCGTACGGTCAGCGCCGCGGGCCCCTCGGCGACGAGCAGCTGTTTGGCGGCGTCGAGCACGGCCTCCCTGACCACGCTCTGGCCTTCCTGCTGAGCTTGCCGGTACGCCGTGACCGCCATGTGAGTAACACCGTTTCTTCTCGGTAACGCTGTTACCACCTTTCTACGCCTCCCCCCGGCCTCCGTCAATGACTAGGAGGGCCCCTGCGGGTAAGGAGTCCGGGGTGACGGAGACGAACCGAGCACGGGTCACCGTCGTGGTGGCCACCAGAGACCGGGTACGCACGCTCGCCCGGTCGCTCCCCCGGCATCCGCGGCCGGTGATCCTCGTCGACAACGGCTCCACCGACGGGACCGCGGGGTTCGTCCGCAGACACTTCCCCGACGTCCAGGTGGTCGAGGCCGGCGCGAACCTCGGCGCCCCCGCCCGCAACGTCGGCGTACGCCTGGCCGAGACCCCCTACGTGGCCTTCGCCGACGACGACTCCTGGTGGGCGCCCGGGGCGCTGGAACGGGCCGCCGACGTGCTGGACGCCCATCCCCGCCTCGCGGTCCTGGGCGCGCGCGTGCTGGTCGGCCCCGAGGAGCGGCTCGACCCGGTGTCGGTGGCGATGCGGGACTCCCCGCTCGGCGTCGAGGACGACCTGCCGGGGCCGAGCGTGCTCGGCTTCCTCGCGTGCGGGGCCGTCGTACGCCGGGAGGCGTTCCTGGAGGCGGGCGGGTTCGACGACGTGATCTTCTTCTTCGGCGAGGAGGAGCGCCTGGCCGTGGACCTGGCCGCGCGCGGCTGGGGGCTCGCCTACGTGGACGACGTCGTGGCGCACCACCATCCCTCCGCCGCCCGCGATCCGCGCGGCAGGCAGGCGCTGGCCGCGCGTAACGCGGTGCTGACCGCCGTCCTGCGCCGTCCGTGGCCCGTGGTGGCGCGGCGGTCCCTGGAGGCGCTGCTGGACGGGCCGGCGGGCCGTAAGGGGCTGCGTACCGCCGTACGGAGGCTGCCGCGGGCGCTCGCCGCCCGGCGCGGCCTGCCGGTCGCGGTCGAACGAGCCCGGCGCAGGCTGGAGCGGACCGGTGACTGACCCCCGCGTCGGCGCCGTGATGATCACCTGGAACCGGCGCGAGGAGGCGCTAACCTCGCTCGGCCGCCTCCTCAGGCTGCCCGAACGTCCGCGCGCGGTGCTCGTGGACAACGCCTCGACCGACGGCACCGCCGAGGCCGTGGCCCACGCCTTCCCCGAGGTGGACGTGGTGGCGCTGCCCG